>NZ_JBNHEQ010000337.1:10023-11917 GCF_050016015.1 Dapis hubbardiae BLCC-M172 | reverse complement strand
ACCTGCACCAGTCAATCCTATCAGACCGCGACCTCAACCAATGTTAACAAATGTTCCACCTCAACCTGTTGCACCTACATCGGTCAATCCCATTATACCGCGACCTCAACCAATGTTAACAAATGTTCCACCTCAACCTGTGGCACCTGCACCAGTCAATCCTATCAGACCGCGACCTCAACCAATGTTAACAAATGTTCCACCTCAACCTGTTGCACCTACATCGGTCAATCCCATTATACCGCGACCTCAACCAATGTTAACAAATGTTCCACCTCAACCTGTGGCACCTGCACCAGTCAATCCTATCAGACCGCGACCTCAACCAATGTTAACAAATGTTCCACCTCAACCTGTTGCACCTACATCGGTCAATCCCATTATACCGCGACCTCAACCTACGATCAAAAATCCCCATCCTGTTCCACCTGCATCGCAACCAATAGTGAAAAATCCTGATCTTGTAAGACCCACACCAAAACTACAACCGACGAGCGCAAATCCTCATCTCATACCAATCACAACCCAACCAATAGTACAAAATCCTCATAATTCTATGCCATCTGCAAGAAAATTACCATCAATAAGGGAATAGAAAACAGGGAAATAGATGCCATAATAGGGATGTTCCATGAAACATCCCTACAACAATATTTTATTATATGAGCTTCTTATTCTTGAGTAATTTTAATTACATAAGGATAATATTTATTTCTTTGGTAAGAACCTATCCAAATTTCATAAGTACCTGAAAACCATTGACCGATAATTCCTGGATTTTTTCCTTCAAAGTCATCATTACACCAACTACCTCCAGGACCTCTAATGACTAAAGTTGTATCTTCACTACTTTTAACCTCAAGTTTCAGAGATTCAAAAAAGCCATTTAAAATTATTCTATGATCTGGTTCTTTATCAATAAAACCTACACATGGTCCTGTTACAGTGTTTTCTCTGCCTGTTGTTTCTTTGGCAGATATAGGTCCTCCACTTAACCCTCTAATAATCATTCGGTTTTGAGGAGATTTTGGATACAAATTAACATCTTCAAATATAGGTGTCAATTGTAAATCTTGGGATAAAACTGGGGTGGTTTTCTGCATCCCTGCTAATGAAAACAATACTCCTAAAAATAATATCGTTTTTTTAAGTTGATTTCTATTCATTGAGAGTGCTGTTTTCCGATAATAAAGTCATTGCAGTTATCAGTTATCAGTTATCAGCACCTCGCACCTTTTGCCAGAGGCTTGAAATACTGAAGTTGATTTTTTTCATCCCCTTGTAAAGCAACAGCTCGTGGCACAGTCAAGGGGAGGCTTGAGAGCTTATTTTATGGTCAAAAAACTTATAGGGGGAATGTGAATCATAAATTTTGCTGTTTCACTTTAATATGTTTGATTCCCCCTTTCTTTTTGAGTATGTAAAACTCTTATTTAAGATTGCTTACCAACAATTTCTGCTTTGATATCTTCAATTTTATCTAATAATTCTTGCCGATTAGATTTTCGCAGCAAATAACGGTAAACAAACCAAACTGCATATCCCATCCCAATAAATTCAAAGCTAACTGATAGAATAGGAATTCCTTGTAACGTTTGCAGAAAACTCACAATTAACGTCAAAGTTAATATTGCTAAGGTCAGCGAACCAACTACTTTAAGCTGACTTTGATATTCTTGATAGAATTGATTAATGTAGTCAGGAAAGTTAGAAAAGATATTGATCAATTGTTCTTTAATTTTATTGAATTGTTCAATATCAATGGGTTTGTTGGTTACTGTGTCTACAGGTTTTTGGTCATCTAAGATGGGAGTTTCAACCTGAGCAGCAACTTTTTGTTCTATGGTTTCTGCACCAGTTGTCGGAGTTGTTGGTGTTGCTGATGTTGAGACTT
>NZ_JBNHEQ010000337.1:0-9923 GCF_050016015.1 Dapis hubbardiae BLCC-M172 | reverse complement strand
TACTCTCTTTTTCTACCTTTGGTTCACTTGGAGTCTTACCTGCTGCACCAGTTGTCGGAGTTGTTGGTGTTGCTGGTGTTGATACTTTACTCTCTTTTTCTACCTTTGGTTCACTTGGAGTCTTACCTGCTGCACCAGTTGTTGGAGTTCCTAATGATGGTGATGCTGAGATTTTCCTCTCTTTTTCTACCTTTGGTTCAGTTGAAGTCTTAGCTGCTGCACCAGTAGTTGGAGTTGTCTGAGTTGTCTGAGTTGAGACTTTACTCTCTTTTGCTACCTTTGGTTCAGTTGGAGTCTTAGATGCTGTACCAGTAGTTGGAGTTGTTGGAGTTGTCTGAGTTGAGACTTTACTCTCTTTTGCTACCTTTGGTTCTGCTGGAGTCTTAGATGCTGTACCAGTAGTTGGAGTTGTTGGAGTTGTCTGAGTTACTGGTGTTGAAACTTTACTCTCTTTTTCTACCTTTGGTTCAGTTGGAGTCTTACCTGCTGCACCAGTAGTTGGAGTTGTCGGAGTTGAAACTTTACTCTCTTTTGCTACCTTTGGTTCTGCTGGAGTCTTACCTGCTGCACCAGTAGTTGGAGTTACTGGTGTGGAAACTTTACTCTCTTTTTCTACCTTTGGTTCTGCTGGAGTCTTAGATGCTGTACCAGTAGTTGGAGTTTTCGGAGTAGTTGGAGTTACTGGTGTGGAAACTTTACTCTCTTTTTCTACCTTTGGTTCTGCTGGAGTCTTAGATGCTGTACCAGTAGTTGGAGTTTTCGGAGTAGTTGGAGTTACTGGTGTGGAAACTTTACTCTCTTTTTCTACCTTTGGTTCAGTTGAAGTCTTAGCTGCTGTACCAGTAGTTGGAGTTTTCGGAGTTACTGGTGTTGAAATTTTTGTCTCTTTGTTCTCTGTTACTTGTTTTTGTTCAGGTGGTTTTGTTGTCTTAGTTTCTTCTTTTGATAAAGCAGGAGATTTTGCAACTGCTGTTTCTACCACACCACTAACTTCACTCTTATTAGGAGTAGTTTCTACTTTCTTAGTTTCCTCAATTTCCTGACCTAAAGATTTTTTGAACCGTAATACATCAAAACCCTTTTGATGCAGCAGTAACCACGACTGAATTAAATCTGGTCCTTGCATAGCACCTGTTAAGGATGCTCTTAGCGATCGCATCACAATCCCTTTCTTAACCTTAACCTTCTGAGTAACTTTTTTAATAGTTTGCTGTGCATCATTCGCTCCTAGAGGTACATCAGCATTTATCATTTCTAGAAGAGAATTAATAGATTTAACAGAATCTTCATTCTGCATTTGCTTTGTTGCTGCTTCATCTAGTTCTACAGTAGGAGAGAAGAATAACTTACTCATTTCCACTGCATCTGTCAGACGAGTCAAACTAGGTCCTATTAATGCGGTTAGTTGTTCTAACCAAGAGCGATCGCCTTTAGGATCTAATTCATACCCTGCTTTTTGCCAGATGGGAATTAATTTATCTGTCAGTTGTTCTACTGGTAAATTATGTAAATATTGACTGTTTATCCAATCCAACTTATCCCAGTCAAACTTAGCTCCTGCTTTATTCACCCTGGCAAAACTAAACTTTTCTCCTGCTTCTGTTAGGGTAAATATTTCTTGCGTTGCATCTGGAGGTGTCCACCCAAGCAAACACATATAATTTGCTAGTGCTTCGGGAGTAAAACCCAATTCTTGAAAATCAGAAATTGAAGTTACTCCATCCCGTTTTGACAATTTTCGTCCTTCTTTATTCAGAATTAAAGGTGTATGACCAAATTCTGGCATTTTCCCTTCTAAAGCTTCATAAAGTAATATTTGTTTAGCTGTATTAGCAATATGGTCTTCACCCCGAATCACATGGGTAATTTTCATATCCATATCATCTACTACCACTGCCATATTGTAGAGGGGTTGTCCTACTTTCCCTCCTCCTGCAGCACGGGAAATGACCATATCTCCACCTAAGTCACTTCCTTTCCAAGTTACTTTCCCCCGGACCATATCATTCCAGGTAATTATCCGGTCATCATCTATTTTGAAGCGAATTACAGCTTGCCTTCCTTCTGCTTCAAAAGCTGCTTGTTGTTTTGCCGTGAGGTTGCGGTGACGGTTGTCGTAGCGGGGTGCTTCTTTTCTGGCTTTCTGAGCTTCCCGCATTTCCTCTAGTTCTGCTGCTGTACAATAACAGCGATAGGCTAATCCTTTGTCTAGTAAATCTTGAGTTGCTTTCTGGTATAGTTCTAGACGTTGGGACTGATAAGATGGTCCTTCATCCCACTCTAATCCTAACCAAGTTAGTCCCTCTGTAATATTTTTAGTATATTCTGGACGGGAGCGCTCTAAATCTGTATCTTCTATTCTGAGGATAAATTTTCCTTTCTGGTTTTTTGCAAATAACCAGTTAAATACAGCAGTTCTGGCTGTACCGATATGTAAATTTCCTGTTGGGCTTGGGGCCAAACGAACTCTAACACTCATATCAATTTCTATTTTAGTTTTTTGTTTTTAGATTTTATTCTACTTCTGGTTAAATCTGAGAAGATATTTATATTTACCAGAGTGATGTAAAAATCTCTAATTTTGATACTGACTTGATTTCCTACTTTTACCATAAAAATTAGGCATTCATCAAACAGTAATATTGATGAGATTTGTTATGAGTGTTAAGTTATCTATTGTACGGGACTGACGGGGCTCGAACCCGCAACTTCTGCCGTGACAGGGCAGTGCTCTAACCAATTGAACTACAGTCCCTTGTTTTTCAAGCCATATATTATTATGGCGCGTTCTATTTTATTTGTCAAGCATTTCTCTAATTTTTTTTTGAATCTTTCTGTTCGTTTTAGCCAAAACTTTTACTATATAAGGCTTTAAGAGTTTCATTTTTTTTGATTTAGGATTAGAAGATAAATCTTTCCATACTTTTTCTTTCACTTTTGACTTTTGATTTTTGATTTTGAAGGCTAGAGATTAGTGCTGAAAATGAGAACCTGAGTCACTTGTAGGTGGTTAAAATTATTATCACTGACTAAGATGAGCGATCGCCGACCATCTGCCAAGATTGGGCCAAAGGTCATTCCTTCAATATTGTCTGAAATTAATTCTAGATTGCTCAAATCTAACAGTAATTCTTTTTGTACCGGAGAAATATTAGTCAATTGAGTATTTAAACTATTAATTTGTTGAATATTATCTGCATCTGACAAATCAACTTTAAATAGTTTAATCACATTTCCAGTGTCTAGAGAAAAAGACCTTTCTAGACTTAAAAGATGAGTATCATCTAAGGCTATTAGTTCTACTAAACCATTAGTTTTCAAACCACCTAAATTATTAGATGTAGAAGTAATAGCTTCTGTGATATATAGAAATTCTTTTACTGGCTGACCTTTAATTAAATCATACTTTAAGATTCGACAAGGACTACCAGTAGAAATATTTGCTGCTGCCCCATCTTGAACTAAAGCATTTTCTGTGGCAGTGAAGAGATATTTTTGGCTAGGAGTAATAGTTAAATTTTCCAATGCCATATTATTTCTAATTCCACTGTCAGCTTGTATAAGAAACTTTTCCGGAATTGGCAAATTTTGTAGTTGTTTACCTGCTAGAGAAAATTCTCTAATAAATGGTTGTATTTGACGTTCTCTATCTCCTTCAGAAGAGATAAATAAATTAGTGCCAGTAAAAGTAATTCCTTCTGGATCAAGAGTCAAAGGAGGAAATGATTTACCTGTTTCATTTAATAAAGTTGTGACATCTATAAAAGTTACAGTTTCCTCTGAAATTTTATCTGCCTCTAGGTCAATTTTTAGAGTATAAAATCTGGCTGGTGCTTTACTACTACGGTCATCAGAAATTGCGTAATAAATTTGTTGATCTGGATTATAAGTTATGCCAGAAAGTCCGCCTACTTCTGTATTTTTAAATGTTAAACCTGTGGGAAAATTTACCTCTCCTAAAAAAGTGATTTGAGGAATAGTTGCTTGAGTCATTGACTTAATAACTATGGCTGTAATTCCCAGAATAACTAAACAAGTAACGAAGGTGAAAATCAACGATATAAATATTTGATTTTTTTTCTTGTTCATATTTCCTAATTATTATAGTAATCGTAAATTATTTGTGAAAAAAATGTAGGGGTTTGGTCTCCCAACCCATTGCTATAGTTGCAGTACATTTGAACCATAAAATATCAATAACATTCAAATAAAAAACTAGTTTTCTAAGTGCTGTTGTTATACCTCATAATACCAATGATCAAAAACTTTGCTATACTTGGATTTTATATTTCTAAATACTATTTATTGACGTAATTGAATTTTTAGCTAACCTCTGTGATTTCTCCAGTTATTTTTACCGAAATATTGTGGTTTAAAGCCTCCCCTTTTAAGGGGATAATAAATAAAAATTTTCCTGTTCGTCAATCCTCTTCTTTTCAAGGAGAGGTAATTCGCGCATTCTAAACTCTAAATTCTTGAACACCTTCCAAACGTATAATTACCGAATAATTATTAATTTTTAATTGCTGAATTTTGAGAAATGGTATAACAAGGAAAAGCATTTTTATTAATGGATAATGGATAATGAATAATGGATAATTACCTCTTGAAAAATTGATAATGAACAATGGATAATGGATAATTATTAATTAATTATTAGGAGAGGCTTTAAACCGGATTGATTAATTATCAATTATCAATTCGTAAGTGACACTTCAATTATTAAGTAATATCATGTTTGCTAGTATCGTTTGTATGAAAATTGGGGAAATATTTACCTTATGTAAGGTTTTTCCTTTTCTTCTTTCTTCTTTCTTCTTCCTTACCTTCTCGCTTGCAATACCGATGCTACTGGACATGATATAATTAATAAGGCTAAATAATCTTGGGATTTGGAAACCAAACCCCTACAATAAAATATTACAACTTACAAGCTATTTAGGATTGCTATAACTAATAGCGTGTTAATTATTCTTATATTTATTACTCCACTACTCCCCTACTCCCCTACTCCCTACTGCCTCCTCTCTACTCCCTCTTCTAAAAATTTTGACAACCATTCTTTAATATAATAAGTAGCATAACAATCATCTTCATTGTAAATAACAATTGCATCTAACAAAGAGCGATCGCCACTTCTCAACCATTCCTCATACCAACAAACAGATTGAGCGCCATTAGCTTCAGGATTTCGCCATTCAAAACCTAACCAACGAGCAATATTTTTCAGGGCATAACTTTCGATAGGTAATGTAATATTTTTAGTTACAATTTGATGAATATCCACAAATCTTTTTAATAATGGTTTCCACTTGTATGTCGGAGTTTTATAGAGTTTAGCTAATCTTTTTACAGTTTGAATTTCATATTCACAGAAGTGATAAATTGGAGCAATAGGATATTTCCAAACTAAGTCTAAAAATTGATGCCATATTAATTCCTCATCTAGAGGATTTTCGGCTAATTGAACATAAAATTTTTCTGTATTGTAGCGTTTATCAACTACTAAAACACCATGTAAATAATCTAGGTTAATGTCTGGTTTAGCTTCAATATCAAAATATAATTCTACAGGTGCATTAACTAACTTAGTTGATGGATAATAAGCAATTGGTAAAGTTTGAGTATCTAGTTCTCCGGTAAATTTTCCATTTCTTAGAATCACCTTATTTTCCCAGACAGATTTAGCTTGTTGCACAACTTGTATTCCGACTCCATCAATAAATTCAGGGTAACTTTCTAAATCATTAGGATTAGCTTGAGCAAGAGATTCTAAAGTTGTTAAATTCAAGCTCTTCAATACAGCATATCTATTAGAAGTAACTCCCGGCAAAAGAGATAAATGTTTTTGAGTTTCAGCAACAGCATGACAACTATTATACCAAGTACAAATATTACATTTTTGACGGGAGATAAATACTTCTGGTTCTAGAGAATTTTGTAACATATCAATTAACTCAGAAATAGTTTCCTGCATTTGCGGAATTCGCTGTTCTAAATTAACTTTATATAACCCTTTTTTTCGGAGAATTAACCAAGCAGTTTCCGGCAAAACTTCTTGAATACTCTCTAATATTTGAGCATGGAAAGCAGCAACTATTTGATACTCTAATTTCGGACGTTTGCTTAACTTAATATCCGTAGGAATATAAACCCAATCTCCAAAGCGAGAATATCCTGGTTGTTTAATTAATAAATCTGGATGACTAACAAAATTAATCTCTGGAAAATTCCCACTATAAATTTGATTTTGTGGAGGTGATTTTATGGCAGATTCCTGAATCATTAATACTCCCTTGTAAATAACATCAACACCTTCTGCCATTAATAGTTCTGTAGCTTTCGCCCCTGCAATTAAATTTCCGTGAGGATAATCCGGCTTTTGATAATTGTAATTATTGACAATACTAGACCTAAATTCAGAACTGTCTCTAATTAATTTCAGCAGAAAATCACTAGGAGATTCTTGTTGTCTAAAATCTCCATAAACATCTAAAAATGCTTTTCTGGGACAGCGTTGGTAAGAAAGTAGCTGAGAGTCAGTTATAAACATTAATTATTTAGTTAGTCAGTCATTTCAGTTAACAGTTAGCCTCCTATCGGAGGAACTGCGTTAACAGTTATCAGTATTTTAAATCTGAATTAGAATTAAATGAGAGGTTTGACATCTGATTTGCTTGTCAAAAATATACAGTGACACAGATAAATATTTATATCTATTTTACTTTGATCCACTGGTTATTTCAGTTATCAGTACCTCTACCTAAATCTAAAGGCTTGAAATAATGAAATTTATTCTTTTCATCCCCTTAAAAGGGGAGGCTTTAGACTTCTTTTTTTGGTTAAATAAAAATCAAAGAAAAAAGAGTAAATATTTAAGTGCTTATGCAAAATTAATTACACATTTTATTATATATCTCCAATCTTATCCATAAATTATCAATTCTTTTTCCCTATTCCCTATTCCCTGTTCTCTGTTCCCTATCTCAACTAGAAAATTCCTAAAAGCACAACTACTTATAATTATAAAATAATCAAATATCAAAAAAATTAACTTGAAAATAAAAATGTTAAAAAGAACACAAAATCCGTCTCCAACTCACCACCTTACGGTGCTTTATATTGCCGGACTCAGTGTAATTGCAGGGTTATTTGTATTTGAAAAAATGATAGTAAAAAAAGCCCTAGAATATCAGTTTACCAGTTCTCGGGTAATTAATATTGCAGGTCGTCAAAGAATGCTGAGTCAAAAACTCAGCAAAGCTTCATTAGCTCTCAAGTTTACTGCCAACCCAGAAATAAAAAAACAACGTCAAGAAGAACTAAAAGATGTTGTGCAGTTATTCCAACGTTCCCATGAAGGACTACAGTGGGGAGATTCAGAGTTAGGATTACCTGCTAATAAGAATAGCCCTAAAGTAAAACAAATGTTTGCTGAGATGGACGAATATTATCAACCAATAGTCGAGGCGGCTAAAGGTTTACTAATAGCTATAAACTCAGATTCAGAACAGAAAAATATTAGTCCTTTTGTAGAAAAAATTCTGGAAAATGAGGCAAAATTTCTCCCACGAATGAATGAAATTGTCTTCCAATATGATGATGAGGCCCAAAAAAAAGTTCAGCAAGCTAGACAGACCGAAAATTTATTATTGATAGTGGCTCTATTACTACTTTTGTCAGAGGGACTCTTTGTATTTCGACCTGCAGTGAAACAGGTTAAACTGTATATTCAAAAACTGGCCCAATCCCAGAAAGAAACCGCTCAGATAGCAACAGAATTAGAAGAAAAAAATCAGCAATTAGATACGGCCTTAAAAGAAGCTCAATCAGTAGCCAAGCTCAAATCAGAATTTGTGGCCAATATGAGTCATGAAATACGCACCCCAATGAATGGAGTAATTGGGATGACAAGTCTACTGTTAGATACTGCTCTAGATCCTAAACAACGAAACTTTGTCGAAATTATCCGTGATAGTGGTGATAATTTGCTGGTTATTATTAATGATATTCTCGACTTCTCAAAAATTGATGCTAATAAGTTAGAGTTAGAAAACCAAGCTTTTGACTTGCGAGAATGTATAGAATCTTGTTTAGATCTGCTAGTTCCTCAAGCTACAGAGAAAGAACTAGAATTAGCCTATATTATGGATGATTCTACTCCCTCTACAATTGTGGGGGATGTGACTCGCTTGCGTCAAATTATAGTTAATATAGTCAGTAATGCGGTAAAATTTACTAACTCTGGAGAAGTAGTAATAAGTGTCACTGCTGAAGAAATTAACTCCGATAATTCTCAATCTCCTACCCACCAAATCCATTTTGCTGTTAGAGATACTGGTATTGGTATTCCACCAGAAGGTTTGAAGCGACTTTTTCAATCTTTTTCTCAAGTAGACTCTTCCACTACTCGTAAATATGGAGGTACTGGTTTAGGTTTAGCCATTAGTCAGCGACTATGTGAAATGATGGGCGGACAAATGTGGGTAGAAAGTGGGGGAAATGTGGGAGGAAATGCTGTTGTTACGAATCAAAATAATTTGCTTTCTCAAGATTCTGCTACTGTAGGTTCAATATTTCACTTTACAATTTTAACTACAACTGCTCCCAGTATTCCTAAAGCTTATCAAAATCCTCAGCCTCAACTTACTGGTAAACGAGTATTAATAGTTGATGATAATCCTACTAATCGACTCATTTTAAAAATACAAACTAAAAAGTGGAATATGATTTCTACAGAAGCAGAGAGTGGAGCAGAAACTATAGAGTTGCTGAGGAAAGGCAGAAAATTCGATCTCGCTATTTTAGATATGCAAATGCCAGAAATGGATGGTCTTACTTTGGCTGCTGAAATTCGTAAGTTGGCAAAACTGAAAACACTTCCGCTGGTGATGCTAAGTTCAGTAGGTGATGTGAAAGGTGATGCTATGGGAAATTTCCAAGCTTGGCTAAATAAACCGATAAAACCCAATGAATTGTACGACGTACTGATGAAAATTTTGTCTAACCAGCAAATTAGGATTAGAAATCAAGTTCAGATAGATATTAATCAGAATCTGGCGAAACAACTGCCTTTAAGAATTTTAGTTGCTGAAGATAATGTTGTGAATCAAAAGGTCGCATTGTCGATGTTGGAGCAGATGGGTTATCGCGCTGATGTAGTTAATAATGGTCTGGAAGCTTTGACAGCTTTGGAGCAAATACCTTATGATTTGGTTTTGATGGATGTACAAATGCCAGAAATGGGAGGTTTGGAGGCAACAAAACATATCTATGAAAAGTATGGCAAAGAGTTAGACAAAAGACCTGTTATTGTGGCGATGACTGCTGGAGCTATGGAGGGCGATCGCGACATTTGCATGAAAACTGGTATGGATGATTATATTAGTAAGCCAGTCAAAATGGAAGCTTTGCAGCAGGTGTTGGCAAATTGGGGAACAAGAATTTTGGCAAATAAAAATTCAGATTTAGAAGTACCTCTGGAAACATTCGAGTTTGTTTCTAACTCCTCCCCTGCAAACTTAAGTAATATTTCTACCGATATTCTAGTAGACTGGAAAGTCCTCGCCAATATTCGTAAACACCTACAAAAAGATGATGAACGAGATGTAGTAGGAAAATTGATTGATTTGTTTCTTGAGGATACTTCACAACTGTTAGCAACAATGAAAAAAGCTATTGAGGAATTTGACGCTGAAACTTTACAATTAACTGCTCACAATTTAAAGGGAAGTTGTGGAAATTTGGGAATTGTAGGTATGGAGAAAACTTCTGCGTCTCTGGAGAAAAAAGCTAAACTTGGTTTAATAGTTGAAGCAGAAAAACTGTTAATTAAATTAGAAAATGAGTTTGTTCTGACTCAAGCTGAATTACAGCGCTTTTCAGTTGAGTAAACCACAAAACTTTTGTAGGAGTCAGGAGTC
>NZ_JBNHEQ010000336.1:0-13397 GCF_050016015.1 Dapis hubbardiae BLCC-M172 | reverse complement strand
ACTTATAACTTATGACTTATGACTTATAACTTATGACTTATGACTTATGACTTATGACTTATGACTTATGACTTATGACTTATAACTTATGACTTATGACTTATGACTTATGACTTATGACTTATGACTTGAAAATACGCCTAACTACTTTTCAAGATAAACTTTGCTATATGTAAATTAATTTAGTTCAGGAGTTAATAGAAGTTATCATGCAGCTTGCCAAAAGGCTAGAAAAAATACCACCTTATCTCTTTGCTGAAATTGACCGTAAACGGAATGAATTAGTTGAAAGAGGAGTTGACATTATTAATTTGGGGGTAGGAGATCCAGACCAACCTACACTAAATCATATTATTCAGGCAGTGCATGATGCAATTCAAGACTCAACAAATCATCATTATCCACCCTATCAAGGTCTAAAAGAATATAGAGAAGCAGCAGCAGATTGGATGAAACGTAGGTTTGGCGTTGAAGATTTAAACCCAGAAACAGACGTAATTTCCTCAATAGGTTCTAAAGAGTCAATTCACAATATTTTTCTAGCTTTTGTCAACCCAGGAGATTATACCATAATTCCTGACCCTGGCTATCCAGTTTATCGAACGTCTACAATTTTTGCTGAGGGTCAACCTTACCCAATGCAACTTAGGCCGGAAAATGGATTTTTACCAGACTTAAAGACTATTCCTCCAGAAGTAGCTAAAAAAGCTAAATTATTGTGGATTAATTATCCTAATAATCCTACAGGTGCAACAGCTAGTTTAGAGTTTTTTCAAGAATTGGTAGATTTTTGTAGGCATTACGACATCTTACTCTGCCACGATAATGCTTATTCGGAAATTGCTTTTGATGGTTATAAACCTCCTAGTATATTACAAATTCCTGACGCTAAAGATGTAGCTATTGAATTTCATAGTTTATCTAAATCTTATAATATGACAGGATGGCGCATTGGTTTTGTAGTAGGAAATAGTTTGGGAATTCAGGGATTAAGTCAAGTTAAATCTAATGTAGATTCTGGAGTATTTAAAGCAATTCAAAAAGCAGCTATCGTCGCCTTTTCCACCACCGAAAAAGACAAGCAAAATTTAGTAGCAATTTACCAAAAACGAAGAGATATTCTTATTCAAGGTTTGCAATCTTTAGGTTTTCCAATTAAACCAACTTTAGCAAGTTTATATGTGTGGATTCCAGTTCCTCAAAATTATACATCTCAAGAATTTGTCACTCTTTTACTAGAAAAATGCGGCATTGTCGTACCTCCTGGAAATGGATATGGTGCATCTGGAGAAGGTTTTTTTCGCATTTCATTGACAGTCGAAGAAGAAAGAATTTATGAAGCATTAAAAAGAATGAAAGATGCAGGTATTACTTACTTTAGGGAGTAGGGAGTAGGGAGTAGGGAGTAGGGAGTAGGGAGTAGGGAGTAGAAAAAAATACTCCTGCTCATTGATATAATAACTCCTTTATCAATTTTATTCTGATGATAGGTTGAACATTACTGATTTTATATTCCATTGATATAATAACTCCTTTATCAATTTTATTCTGATGATAGGTTGAACATTACTGATTTTATATTCCTGGGAAATATGCTGCAAATTTATATAGGGAATAGGGAAGAGAAAAAAATACTCCTGCTCATTGATATAATAACTCCTTTATCAATTTTATTCTGATGATAGGTTGAACATTACTGATTTTATATTCCTGGGAAATATGCTGCAAATTTATATAGGGAATAGGGAAGAGAAAAAAATACTCCTGCTCATTGATATAATAACTCCTTTATCAATTTTATTCTGATGATAGGTTGAACATTACTGATTTTATATTCCTGGGAAATATGCTGCAAATTTATATAGGGAATAGGGAAGAGAAAAAAATACTCCTGCTCATTGATATAATAACTCCTTTATCAATTTTATTCTGATGATAGGTTGAACATTACTGATTTTATATTCCTGGGAAATATGCTGCAAATTTCTACCATAATAATTCTATTTTAGTTATGTATAAAATTAACTAAAAAAGCAAAATTTTATTTGATAATGGGTAATAATTTCTGAATTATTATCAATTTTATAACTTTTGACAAATGACTTATCATATCTCTATTGTCTTTAATTCTGCCTTGTTTGTTCAAGTATTTTATGATCTACTTAAAATCCAGAAACTAATGCCATAAATATTAATTAAATATGTGGCATTAGTCTTTCTCAAAATTGATTAATTGTTTATTCTTTAATGGCAAATAAATATAGCAGGTTTATACTGAAAATTAACGTTAAGAATAAAAACGATGATTGGTCCTAGCCCTGATGGTCGCTCCTATTTATTAGATAATAACCCTAATAACTTTGCTGTACCTGTAGACTTACTAACTCCATATCCAGAAGGTCTACAAGCTCTAGCTGGAAATGATACAGTAATAGGTTCATTAAACCCTGAACTAATTAATGGTAATCAAGGTGACGATAATATTTTCGGAGGAGGAGGTTCTGACACTTTACGAGGTGGTAGAAATAATGATTTGATTGAAGCTAACCAGGGTAACGATAAAATTTTTGGAGATTTAGGTAACGATAAAATTTTTGGAGATTTAGGTAACGATACAATTTTTGGCGGAAAAGAAAATGATATTTTATTAGGAGGTGATGGTAACGATTTAATTTCTGGCGACTTAGGAATAGATACATTAACTGGAGGAACAGGCAATGATACATTTGTTTTGCGAGACTCAGAAAATAATAACAACCTAGATACAGCAGATATTATTAATGATTTTAATCCTAGTTTTGACAGAATTCAAATACCAGCTAACCTAACAGAAAATGACATCCTTTTAAGAGAAGACCTCCCCACAGGAGACACATTAATTCAAAATCGGACAAACGGTTCGATATTAGCAAGAGTTAGAGAAATATCCGATCCAAACCTTGTTCAAAGTCGCTTGATTTTTGAAGATACAAATCCTAATGAACTTCCGCAAACTGCAAGTTCTATAACCCCAACCTTTAATAATATTTTTGGATATGGTTTAGTTGATGCCTCGGCAGCAGTAGCTAGAGCAATTGGAGCTAACCCTTTTCCAGAAGTTCCTGATGTAGGAGGAAATCAATGGGGACTAGATTTAGTCAAAGCACCCGAAGTTTGGAATCAGGGCTTTCAGGGAGATGGTATTGTCGTAGCCGTCATAGATAGTGGTGTGGACTATACTCATCCTGAATTGATAGGCCAAATGTGGAATAATAGCAATGAAATTCCCAACAATAATATAGACGATGATGGTAATGGCTATGTAGATGATGTCCAAGGTTGGGATTTTGTAGATAATGATAATGACCCAATGGATGAAGAAGGACATGGAACTCACATTGCAGGGACTATCGCTGCCAAGAGAGATGGAATAGGGACAACCGGAATTGCTCCAAACGCCAAAATTATGCCTATCAGGGTATTAGACGACCAAGGATCGGGCCAGGCTAGGGATGGGATAGAGGCCATTCGTTATGCGGTTGATAATGGAGCAGACGTAATTAACCTTAGCTCTGGAGCCAGAAATGTAGTTATTGCCGAACTTGGAGCTATTCGTTATGCTGCTGAGAATGGTGTTGTATTTGTTTCTGCTTCAGGTAATGATAGTTTAAGCAGTCCTGATTATCCAGCAAGATTAGCCGTTCAACAGGGAATTGCAGTTGGGTCAGTGCAGCGAAATGGGCAATTTTCTTCTTTCTCCAATGAAGCTGGAAATGAACCTTTAGATTATGTTGTTGCCCCAGGGGGAGATGGTTTTCGTGCAGATGTAGGAGACATTTATGCTCCTGTACCTCCTTCAATAACAGGTAATCTATATGATTTTTTTGCTGGTACTTCTATGGCAGCACCTCACGTTGCAGGTGTAGTAGCTTTAATTAAGCAAGCTAATCCAAGTTTGTCTGTTGAGGCCATTGAGAATATAATTATTGAGACCGCTAACTCTACATTGGTGACTGTCTAATTTAGACTACTGAGATAAATAGGTAATAAATGGGACAATGGTGATAATCAGGTTTGATTTTTCAATTCAAATATTTTTATAAAATCCCTACATACTAGGCAAAAAAACACCCAAGTAAGAGGCAAAAAATCGTCCTTGTCCAAAATTAGTCATCTTTTTCACAACCAAAGTTGCCTCCTATTTCGCTATAGGCTTTATGATCAGGACTGTGTGTGGTGTGAAGTGAAGGAGTAAGATGACTGCCGATAGCCAATTCATCTCTGGCAAGGTAATTAGAGGATTTACAGGACGAGCTTTTCAGCCTTTCCTCCCCAGAGATAAACAGAAAAGTCGATTTGTAGAGGGCCTAGAGGTAGGATTTTCTAAACGATTATTTGATATCCTATTTTCTCTATCCGTTTTGATATTATTTGCCCCGGTTTACCTGCTGATAGCTTTACTAATTGTATTTAGCTCATCAGGCTCGGTTTTTTATGTTCAAGAAAGAGTGGGTAAAAATAGAAAGCTATTTCGTTGTTTAAAATTTAGAACTATGGTGGAAAATGCAGATGAGATTTTGGGAGAGATTATGGAAACATATCCTCATCTGCGCCAAGAATTTCAGGAAAGTTTTAAATTAAAAGATGACCCCCGAATTACATGGATTGGTAGATTTCTAAGAGTGACAAGTTTAGATGAATTTCCTCAATTTTGGAATGTTTTGAAAGGTGATATGAGTGTAGTAGGGCCGAGACCATTAGTGGTCGAAGAACTACCAAAATATGGTCATCACATGGATAAAATCCTTACTATTAAACCTGGAATTACTGGTTTGTGGCAAGTTTCTGGTCGCAATGATATTCCTTATCCTAAGAGAGTTCAAATAGACCTTTACTATGTAAACTTCAGAAATTTTTGGATAGATATATGGATTATGTTTAAAACAATTGGCATTGTTATTTTTCCCAAAAATAATGGTGCTTACTAATCCTTGTAATTATGACTGAGATATTTCAAATTAGCTGAAGCTATTGTAGGGTTAGAGGTTGGTAGTATTTTGACCAATATTGCCCCTCTAACCAAAATTTATAAGTAAGAAATAATAGAGGTAAGCATTCAGCCGTCAGCCGTCAGCTATCAGCTAAGGTTTTTATAGGGGTTTTCACTTCATGACTTGCATTATTTCTGCCTTATGCCTTCTACCTTTAAGCCAAAATCTCTTATATTCTATGAATCATGAAAAGCGGGCTTACTATGAACGACCATATATTCAATTTTTGCTCCTAGCAATAGGGAATATAAAATCTAGATACACAACAGCTTATAATTCCCGTGCCTCCTAGCATTTTCAAAAGCTGTTTGCGTAGCATGACCTAGGAAAAGCTGAGTGCTAATAGCTGAATGCTTACTAATAGAGATTTTATTGCTCAAGATAACTATTGTTAATTAATGGATAATTACCTCTGGTTAAAACCGTAAAGGAATTGAATTATCAGGAAATCACAATTTATTTTTTTCTCCTTAAAATCAGAGGCTTTATACCATTTTCAAAAAAAAAATATTACGAATAATAATAATTGTTCCAAGGTTTTACGGTAAATGTTTATTTGACAAAAAAGACAATTACAACATAAAAAATAGTCTCAAATTTATTCATTCTGAGTCCTGAGTCCTGAGTCCTGTCTCCTGACTCCTTACGCAGTAAGTTAAATATTTGTAGCGAAGATTTGTCAATTTGGTATTAGGGACTTCCAAATAAAAAAATATACAATTACCTTGCATTTGGGGGAGTAGGGAATAGAGGTAGAGAAACTTTCCAGGTCTAGTTCAAAAATTGGATAATTTATTTTTTGCTATTCCCTTAAACCTTTGGGGATTAATTATAAATTATCCATTGGTAAAGGGGTCAAGTTGATAAATATTAACTAAACAATTATTGGTTATGAGGATCGTTTTAAGTTAATCTAGAAATCTGGGGATAGATATAGAAAAATATTCAACTACCAATAGCTTGTCATAAAGTAAAGCCTGTAGAGAGTCAAAATCTCTTAACAGCACTTCTGTTAAGGACTAGATGAAACAAGAGTTGAAGATTAAACCTACTCAACTATCTTTCATTTTAGTAAGTTTGAGTCAGTTTCATAAAGCAGATGCTAGAGAGTCAAACTTTAGCTATTGGGCAAAAATCAAAAAATATTTATTGCTTTTATAGTATAAATATTTCCCTGCTTATTGATCAAAACCAACCCGATTCGTGGTAAGTATTATAGTAAAAAGCTCTATATACATAGTGTGTCCTTGTCACAATATTATGTTGCGAGCTTTACAGGATTAGGCGAACAGCCATCACTTTAATTGGTTATGCTGGTTGGGGACAATTAATTCCTAACTATATATTTCTGCCAACGTTGAGAATACTGGGCAGTTAACTATAGCTGTGAATTTGAACAGCACAATAACTTATTCTCAAACTGTGGGGAAAAGAAAAAGTCCCGAAAAAATTGTCAGACAGGATTCATTCTTGCCCTCCTGAATGGGATTTGGATATGTCGTAACAAAAACACTTTAGCAAATATAAAACATAGGGCGGTAGGACATTCCCTTCTTAAAGCTTGTAGAGTCCGACGGGATACCAGGACTGGGAAGCAATAAGCTTACACTATAGCATTAGCTTAGTGTGGGAAGTATGTCACAAAACTCGGTGTATTTAAGGCCGAGAGTATGTCAATACTTTGTAAATATTAACTGCAATGAGTGAAAGGAAACGAGCGCTAATTACTGGTATTACTGGTCAAGACGGTTCATACTTAAGTGAACTTTTACTTGAGAAAGACTATGAGGTTCATGGTATTATCAGACGTAGTTCTAGCTTCAATACAGATAGGATAGACCATATTTATCAAGATTCTCATAATCCTGATGCTAGATTATTTCTCCATTATGGAGACTTAACTGATGGGACTACTCTACGTCGAATTCTTGAAGAAGTTAAGCCAGTAGAAATATACAACTTAGGTGCCCAGTCCCATGTAAGGGTTAGCTTTGATTCTCCAGAGTATACAGTAGATGCGGTGGGAATGGGCTCTCTACGTTTACTTGAAGCAATTCGAGACTACCAACAACGTACTGGAATTGAAGTTCGTTTTTATCAAGCTGGTTCTTCGGAAATGTTTGGTAAAGTTCAAGAAGTACCTCAGAAAGAAACTACGCCTTTTTATCCCCGTAGTCCTTATTCTTGTGCTAAAGTTTATGCCCACTGGCAAACAATAAATTATCGAGAATCATACGATCTCTTTGCTTGTAATGGTATATTATTCAACCATGAAAGTCCTCGTCGAGGTGAGACTTTTGTAACTCGTAAAATTACTCGGGCTGTAGCTAGAATTGTAGCGGGTAAACAGAAAAAACTTTTTCTTGGTAATTTGGATGCTAAACGAGATTGGGGATATGCAAAGGATTATGTTCGAGCTATGTGGATGATGCTACAGCAGGAGGAACCAGATGATTATGTAATTGCTACTAATGAAACTCATTCTATTAAGGAATTTCTAGAAATAGCATTTACTCATGTAGACTTAAATTGGCAAGATTATGTGGAGTTTGACCCCCGTTATCTACGTCCTGCGGAGGTTGATTTATTAATTGGTGATTGTACAAAAGCACAAGAAAAGTTAGGTTGGAAACCATCAGTTACTTTTACAGAGTTGGTGCATTTGATGGTTGATTCTGATATTAAAGCTTTGGAAAAAGCTGCTATTATTGGCAATGGTTTTGATTAAAATTTTTGGGCTAACTGATGAGTTAGGAAGATTTAAACTTTGTGAGGTGATAGTGCTTTTCATGGTCTTTTGGCACTATCAAAATCAACAAATTTTCTGATGAAGAAGTTGCTCAAAATACAGATAATTATCGGGTGTATCATTTCAGTTATCAGTACCTCTTGGAATAGGGAAACTTGAAATACTGAATTTGATTTTTTTGTTTCCTTAAAATGGGAGGCTAGAAAATGAATTTTCTGGTCAAGATAATATATAGATAAATGAGTCAACTTAGGGAGTAATTGAATAAAAAAATTCCTAGCGGTAGAATAAGTATGAAGTAGAAAGCTAGTGCCGCTACGCGGAAGTTAAAAGCCTGAAAGGTTGCGAGGCGACAGCCGTGGCAATCTCATGCATTCAAGCATTATTGATTAGTAAGGCTTTTAGGATTTTGTAACTGGTCAGTTATTTCCGCCATTCTGCAATAGGATAAATATTCGGATGATATTTAGCTACAGTTCTACTAGGAATTGATTGTTTTTAGATTCTGCTATAGCAATCATAAATAGTTGTTTACTAATGCAGAATGTGAGAACTTTAGTTAAATTAAAAATTAACAGTTAAAGTATCTGAGATGATGATGGTACAAATGCTGCATATAGTTACTAAATTATCAGTAAAATTTGACTTGGACTTGGCAAATTTTACTTTTATATAATTATCATCTCAGCAAAACTAAAAATTCTGCCACACCCTAAAGCTGGAAAAAATCTTGAGTAGTCATTAAATACTAATAATAGAAAATCAAAGATTTTATTTTCAACACTACAGGACTACCGTTTTTTTTCTGGCTAATTTTCATCAACAATACCATGAACTCAAGTCTAATTAGTATTAATCTTGGAGGTTTTTAATGAGTAAATTAGAGTTAGAAAATAAAAGAATTATGGTGACTGGTGGGGCTGGTTTTCTTGGACGACAAGTTGTAGATCAACTTCATAAGGCAGGAGCCAATCCTGATAAGATTACCATACCACGATCGCGTGATTATGACCTTCGGACTCTGGAAGCTTGCCAAAGAGCTGTTCAAGAACAGGATATTATAATTCACCTTGCTGCTCATGTAGGAGGTATTGGTCTAAATAAGGAAAAACCTGGTGAGTTATTTTACGATAATTTGATGATGGGAGTGCAATTAATTGATTGTGCTTATAAAGCAAATTTAGAAAAATTTGTTTGTGTGGGTTCTATATGTGCTTATCCTAAATTTACTCCGGTTCCTTTTAAAGAAGAAGACCTTTGGAATGGTTATCCGGAAGAAACTAATGCTCCTTATGGTATTGCTAAGAAAGCTCTTTTGGTTCAACTGGATGCTTATCGTCAACAGTATGGTTTTAATGGTATTTATCTCCTACCTGTTAACTTATATGGACCTGAAGATAATTTCGATCCGAAGAGTTCTCATGTAATTCCTGCTTTAATTCGGAAAGTACATGAAGCTCAACTAAGAGGAGATAAAAAATTGCCAGTTTGG
The DNA here is from genome assembly GCF_050016015.1 of Dapis hubbardiae BLCC-M172. Lineage (NCBI taxonomy): Bacteria > Bacillati > Cyanobacteriota > Cyanophyceae > Oscillatoriales > Microcoleaceae > Dapis > Dapis hubbardiae. Next base: position 4,126 of record NZ_JBNHEQ010000336.1, on the reverse strand, counting down.
GGTGATGGTAGTCCTAGTCGTGAATTTTTATACTCTACAGATGCTGCTAAAGCAATTGTTATGGCAACTCAATTTTACAATGAATCGGAGCCTATTAATTTAGGAACTAATTATGAAGTAAAGATTCGTGATTTAGTAGAGTTAATTTGTGATTTAATGGATTTCCAGGGAGAATTAGTTTGGGAAACTGATAAACCTAATGGTCAACCTAGGCGATGTTTAGATACAGAAAAAGCTAAGGAAAAGTTTGGCTTTGTTGCTGAGGTAGATTTTAAGCAAGGGCTAAAGAATACAATTGATTGGTATAGAGAAAATGCCGATTAAATTTAAAGGTATAGGTTTTATTATAATCGACTGATATCCTAAAAAGTTGGAAGTAATTTTTCTTCCAGCTTTTCTCTATATGAAAGCTTTAATAGTTAAAATTTACTACAAGGTAAATTATCAATAAATATTGATAAAATCAAAATTATATATGATTGATTTAAAGGCAGTTTTACTGAGTTCAGCTAAACTAAATTTATGTAGTATTTAAAGGTTAAAAAAACATAAGTTGTCTTCAGATATATTTGGGAAAACTTGATATAGGACTTCTATTTTATTTGTGGCAAAAATCTTGCCACTTTTTAGGGAATAGGGAATAGGAAATAGGGCACAGATGGGAGTTTCAAATTTTTTATATAATTTTTAATTACTCACAACCTATTTAGGATTGTTGTAGTGTTGCAACCATGACACTAGCTAACTCCACAAGTTTTTCTGGGCTGAGAAAACTTTTGGGTTGGCTGAATAAGTATGAGTGATAAGGGTAGGAGTCAGAAGTCAGGAAGAATAGGAGCTATAGAGGGAGTAATCTGAAGAATAGTCTGTTAATTTTTCTTTCCTAGTGAGCCTTTTTTGAACCTTTTAGACCAATTTCATAAAATATTGCAGAGCGTGACGACAGAGGGAACAGGGAACACTTAACTGGGAATAGGGAAAGAAAAACATAAATATTAAAGAGCAAAAAAGGTTTGATTTTTATAATTTATGGAATGTGTAATTTTTTCTTGTAGGAATAAATCACCAATTTAAGATGTAACTGCCTTTTTTGAATTTGGTATTAGACCTAAAAGTTTGCAGTTTTTCAAGACCATTAAAGGCTAAAATATTTATCCGTCAATGCTTTTAAATTTAATCAGCAGAGCAATAACTAGGGTTTGCTGAAAAAGTATTATTGGTGAGAGTAGGAGTCAGAATAAATGGGAATTACAGAGGATATAGTTGGATATATTTCTCCCTAAAATATTCCTCCCTTCTCTGCTCAAAATATGAGTCTTTTTAGCTTAGGGGAGCAAAAAGCTTGAACTTTTAGATCGGGCAAACACAAAGGCTAAATTTTAGATTTAATCTAGATTTAATCAGCAAGCCCTAACTATAACCTGAATTCAGAAAAATAACTCTATAAATTACCTCTGGTTCTTAAAGTTATATTTAATTTGAATTTCAAAAAAAATATACAATAGTGAATTTACTTATTTTTATCAAAAAAATATATACCAACCCCAGATAATTTATCAGAATCAGTTAACCTTGTCAAGACTAAATCTATCCATATCTTTCTATCTGATAATGATAGGATATAGTAGCCCTATTGTAGGCGTACAAAAAATATTCTCAAATAAGGGAAAAGAACACAGGAGTAATAGTTCCAGCCTTTGAATCTATTGCATGGTTTTTTACAACTGATTTAGGATTGCTATAGTATAAAGTATACTTAAAAAAAATATCTTTAAACAAATGGTAAGACCTATTAATTAGTGTCTTAAGTAGGTATAGTTACAAGAGAAAAAAATTTAGGATAAGATGCCGTATCTAAGGTCAGATAAATGGTCGATAGGAACCTCCTAGAAAAAATTAGTAAACTCTTAGCTCTTGCTAATTCACCTAATGAACATGAAGCTGCATTAGCAGCAGAAAAAGCAGCAGAATTATTAGCTCAACATAATTTATCTGTAGCAGACTTAGGAGAAGACAAAGATGAGGATATTACTAAGGGTATTGTTGATAAAACAGGTCGTTATGTAACCTGGAAAATGTGGATTTTAGCAGGAATTGCTAATGCTAATGGATGTCAAGCAATGCGTTCTACTTACAGTGGTGAAATGAGATTAGTAGGGACAGAAACTAATATCACAGTTTCTCAGTCAGTTTACAAATATTTAACGGCTGTAGTTGATAAATTAGTTAAACAACATAGAGGTAAAGGAAGAGCTTTTATTAATGCTTTTCGGGTGGGGTGTGCAACTAGATTAAGACAGAGATTAGAGCAGGGACGAAAAAATATGGAGGCAAAAGGTATAGTTGCTAATACTGATTATAATTCAACATCCGCTATAGTTGTACGCTCAATGTTTGAAAAACATACTTTAGCTATTCAAGTATATTTAAAACAAGAAGGTGTAAAATGTAAAACTCAGAAATCAACTGGAGTTAATAGTGATTTAGGTTTCTCCTTTGGATATATTGCTGGAGAAAAAATTAGTTTAAATTATTTGAATCAAAATTTACACAAAGATAAATTCATCAAACAGTTAACTATTAAGTAAAGCTGTAATAATTAACACATCAGCTATTAATCATTAGCTTTTTTGACATCTTAACTCTCTCACTATGAAGGGGAATTGCTCTCAAGACATTTAGATTAAAAAATATCTTAAAAGAAAAGATTAAAGATGCTTGATATTGGAAGGTGTAAGTGTTAAAGTTTATAAATGAAGATTTTAAATAGATGGAGAAGATGGCTAAAACAACAACAGAAAAATCAAATGCTTCAGAACTATTAGATACTCCACTGACAGGTAAAGCATTGTTGAAAAAAGTTAAAGAACTTCCAAACAAGTCAAAGAAAGATACTGCTATTGCTTGCGGATATTATACAACTACAAAAGATCAGCAGAAACGAGTAAATCTTGCCAAGTTCTACGATGCAGTTCTACAGGCCAAAGGAGTACAATTAGATGAGAAGAATCCTAAAGATGGAAGAGGACGCGCTCCTACTTATCGTGCTTGTGTTCATAAAAATGGACAGTTAGTAATAGGAGCTAACTATACAGAGGAAATGGGACTTAAACCAGGAGATGAATTTTCCATCCAGTTAGGAAATAAACATATTCATCTCAGGCAGATTAATACTGAAGTTGAAGAAATAGAAGATGAAAATAATGAGGAAGAGTAGATTAGTAGAGTAGGAGATAGGTTTTATTTATAAGTCTCCAAGTAGAACTAATTTAAATATCTCATAAAGCTGCAAAAAACTAGAGTTATTTACAGTATGAGAAACCTAGTTTTTGGCAGCAAATAAATTTTTATAGAGTAAGTTGAAAGATATGCTAGGAGAACAAAAAATGAGATTTAATTAACCCACCTTAATAGAGAAAGTTATGGTGGGAAAGTTTTTGTCAAAATCAACTGAATTAATAATAAAGGGAAAGCTGAAGTGGGAACAGGGAAAACCAGGAGAGATATAGGAGTATTTTTTGTCTTATAATAAATTAGTGTTTGATTTTATATTTGATTAGAAAATGCTTTAGTTTTATTTTTATACTTGTGGTGAAAAAAAACAAATTAGCTTGGGAGAAAAGAGAATAATATTTCTGTTCAAAAAATATTACAATCAGATATTTTTACAAGTAAATCTTAAATATTTGCTGTGGATTTTTATATAAAAAAAAATAATAAGATTCTTATTAATCAAGATTATTAATGCTGGCAGGATTGGCAAATGAAATCAACCTCAATAAAACTTAAAAATTAGTTACACTGAATCGGTATTTTATAAGAAATTAAAATTATAAATGTAGCATTTATTAAATAGATAAAGTACACAAATTTTCAATTTTAGCAAGCAAGAAATAGGGAACAAGAAAAAAATAACTAAGCACCTACAAAAAATTTATTACTTACTCTGATTGTCTGTAACTCTTACAGTAAAATTGTTTAAATCAAAGAAAATATGTGTAAAGTGTAATTATTTTTATGTACCTGCTTACCTGGTATCTGGATAGAATTAATTTAACATTTAGTGAAGGTAGTTCATTAATTGATAATTGATAATGGATAATTGATAATTACAAGAAGGTTAAAA
>NZ_JBNHEQ010000335.1:0-48155 GCF_050016015.1 Dapis hubbardiae BLCC-M172 | reverse complement strand
AGAACCGTCTGGTGCGGTAAATTTCTGGAGCAAACTGCCAGTAGTAGTGTCAAATAGGTAGGCTGAACCACTTAATAGTCCGTTTTCATCGTCTCCTATGGCACCAATCAGGGCAAGGTGATCGCTTAGAGCTACTGACCCTCCAAACAAGTCTGATTCAGAACCGTCTGGTGCGGTAAATTTCTGGAGCAAACTGCCAGTAGTAGTGTCAAATAGGTAGGCTGAACCACTTAATAGTCCGTTTTCATCGTCTCCTATGGCACCAATCAGGGCAAGGTGATCGCTTAGAGCTACTGACCCTCCAAACAAGTCTGATTCAGAACCGTCTGGTGCGGTAAATTTCTGGAGCAAACTGCCAGTAGTAGTGTCAAATAGGTAGGCTGAACCACTTAATAGTCCGTTTTCATCGTCTCCTATGGCACCAATCAGGGCAAGGTGATCGCTTAGAGCTACTGACCCTCCAAACAAGTCTGATTCAGAACCGTCTGGTGCGGTAAATTTCTGGAGCAAACTGCCAGTAGTAGTGTCAAATAGGTAGGCTGAACCACTGTTGCTTCCGTTTTCATCGTCTTCTGGGGCACCAATCAGAGCGAGGTTATCCCTTAGAGCTACTGAGTCTCCAAACAAGTCTCTTCTAGAACCGTCGGGTGGGGTAAATTTCTGGAGCAAACTGCCAGTAGTAGTGTCAAATAGGTAGGCTGAACCACTGTTGCTTCCGTTTTCATCGTCTCCTATGGCACCAATCAGGGCAAGGTTATCCCCTAGAGCTACTGACTCTCCAAACAAGTCTGATTCAGAACCGTCGGGTGCGGTAAGTTTCAGTTCAAAAGCGTTAGCAGGAGCTGTCAAAGCAAGAAGTGCCAGGAGCGGACAGGAGGCTATTTTACCAATTTTGTTTAGGTTAGTGGCTTTGCTCTTAATTGCTTGTTTTTGATTGTGCATATCTAAAATTTTTCCTCTATTTGTTGCCATGAATTTGTAAGTTATAGCGCTTTTCATATTAGACGTTAGTCAACCTCTCCAGAAAAGAGGGAACACTTAACTGGTATGGAGGGAACACTTAACCCACCCCTAACCCCTCCTGGGAGGGGAGTAATTGATAATTTCTGGATCAGAAATGAAATGCATATGTTTTAATCAGAAGCACCTACACAGAGGAGTTTCTCTGTTGTTTGTTATTAAACTTCTTTTAATCCTATATGCTCCATTTTCTGGTGTCAATAGCATTTTGCCTACTTCATCAAATCTTCATAAAACTTATGTTCTATCCCACGTTCCGCACTTCAAGTTATATGAGGGAACAGGGGAGAGTTGGGAGAGGGGGGAGAGGGGGGAGAGTTGGGAGAGTTGGGACATTTTTCTACCTTTTTCCCCTATTCTATATTCTCGATCTCCTGAGGACTGACTCCTGAGGACTGACTATGCAAAGATACCAAATGGCTTCTATAGAATCCGGTTGGTTATATAGTATATGTTTATTATTCTATAATTACTTCAATTTCGGCATCTCCTCATCTCCTCATCTCCCCATCTCCTCATCTCCCCATCGCCCCATTTTCTAATGCACTATTTAAGGTGTGTCGGTCCTGTCGGGTGCGTTAATGCAATGTAACGCACCGTCTATTCCAGAATTTTTTGCGTTACGCTTTCGGTGCGGAATGCTCCGCAAACACTGTTGTTTGCTATCGCAAAGCTGCGCTTTGTGCCAGCAAAACACACCCTACTACTTTTAACTTTTGAATTTTGAACTTTGACTTATCCATAGCGCTATTCCCATTGCCACCATTCCCAATACCATACCAGGTTCGGGTACATTTGCAGCATCCAATGGGTTATTCGGATCGGTTAACTGCTCCTTGCCATCTTCAACTTTTCGGTGAAAACGGTCTGCTGCTGCTTCTGCTCGTTTGAGTGCTTCCCGTTGTTCATCATTAACCAAAACTATCATTGAAGAATAAGGTGTAACTATTTTATAGGTTTTGGCGATCGCGTGAATAGTATCCAACTCCTCCAAAGTTTCCAAGTTCATTTTTTTACTCAACCCCAAAACTAACTTTTGAGCTGCCAGAGGTGCAAAATTATCTTCTATTATTTCCCCACGAGATTTTTTCTCCATAAACCAAGCATACCCATCTGCTACACTGACAACATATTTTCCTAATTTTGATTTTGCCGTCACTTGTTGGAATACTTCAGTAAGTTTTGTCGCTACACCACCCCCACTTTGTTGCATCAATTTTAATGTGGCATCATCATAAGCAGGTGGCATCGCTCCCAAATGCAGCATCCACAGAGGTGCGGATAAGTTTGGCATTTCTTGACTGTTATCCGAGAGTTCATAACTACCTTCATCCGTAACTAATATCACCCCATCGTAGGGAGTATCCTCTCGTAACTGGAGAAATTGTTCGAGCATTTCCTTATATTGGAGGGTAGCGAAAAATGTAACTTTCTCAGCATCAAACTGACTAATATCATCAATGCGTTGCGGTGGAAAACTAACATCAGTCAAATATATGTCTGCATCACCATTACCAAAACTCAGGTCTCCAAAACCATTTGCTACTAACCAGTCAATATTCTGTTTTAGTTCTTTTGTTTTAGTTCTCATGCTGTAGGAAGTATCGACAACTACTGCAAACCGTTCGCTTTCTGGTAAAAATTTTTCTGGCTTTACTAATGGTTGAGCAGAAATTTGATATCCGTTGGCAAAATTTATCTGACGTTGTTGTGGAGTTGTTTGAGCAACTGCGGTCAGACTAGATGGCAACCATGCGTCTCGATCGCTTCTGACAGACTTGCCGTTATAAATTCGTTTTGTGTCTTTATTCCAATATATGTTCCGTTTTTCTGTCAACTCTGGTAAAGCAAAATTATTATCTTTTGCCATTACTTGATAAGTTAACCATAAGTGCATTTGTGTTGGTCTTTCTGAGTTATTTCTTCGTTCCCTTACTGACAATTTGGCTGGTATAGGAAACGCTCGCAAACGATATTGCCGAGGTCCGACTTTTTCTAGTAGAGCAGGATCGACCGGACGTTCTCTTCTGACTTGGGAATTATAGACTTTTTGTGCTGCACCACGGGGGTAAACTTTGAAAGGAAAACGTTGGGTGCGGTTATCGGTATCGCCTAACCAAATACCTGTAATAACTGCACTTTCTGGGAGGGTAAAATAATAGAGAATTTCTTGAGGTTCAAAGGTTTGATTTTCGTAAATTTCATATAATTCTATATCTGCCCAATCTCCGTTTTCTTTAACTGTAATTTCTTGGTTTTTCAGCCAAACTTTTTGTTCCCCAATATTTAATAATCCAGCTTTCACTTCATCTATATTAGCTGTTGATTGAAGAGCATTAAGAATAGTTTTTTGTTCTGCTTTTTGAATGGGGGTATCGAAAAAATCACTGTAGAGTTTTGCTGCCTTTTCTTTATCTTTATCAGAACCTTTATATAAAAATGGTGAGACAAGATGATTGAAATAATCTTGTAATCCCTGATTAATTGATTCTGGTAAACCAAATGTACTTCTGTACATAATCCGAATTTGGTTACTTTCGGCAGCCGTACCCAGATAACGATATGAAGATAAATAGGCATTAACCAATCCATCTCTAATCAAATTAGAATTAGCCAAAAGTTCTTGGCGATCGCTATTATTTCTGACTGGTAAATCTAACATTTGAAAAGCTACAACTTGGGGTTGTTGCTGAAATGAAACAAACAGAATCATCCAGGCAATTATCACAGCAACAGCACCTTGAAATGTACGTTGATGACCATTTTGAAAAGCAAACATTCTCAATATTCTTTGCCCAGAATGAACGTATAAACTTGCCAGAGCTGAAGGCATAAACACAAAAAAAGTTGTGCTTAAAGCCAATACAAATAAAGATAAGAGCAATGTAAAAGCATAGCTAGGAGCGTAAGTTAACTCAGAAATAATTCCTTCAAGCCAGTAAAAGGAGAAAAATTCGCGTAACAAAATTACAGATACTGGCACAGCATAAAACAGCATTAATATTCCCACATATAAACCAGTTAATAACATCAGAGTGTGGGCAAATAATTGTAACCATGAGACTAACGGAATTCTCTTAACATAACCACATAACATTTCCAGAGAAAATGCGATAATACTAACTAATATTGTGCCTAAAATTAAAGTGCTGGCTTCGGTAAGTTCTCGCAGTACAAATAAACGCAATAAACATAGTAAAAATAAAGGTGCTTCTACACCATAAAATAACCGGATTAATTGTAGAGGTTGTTTGCGAAAACGCCACCCACCAAAAATTGTACAAATAGTTGGAATTGCTATTATACCGATGAAAGTAATCAAAAATTGATTGGGAATTAAACCAGAAAATGTAGCCTCAATTAAAGATGAGCCAATACTTGGTAAAATCCAGAAATAAACAAGTCCTAAAAATGCGAAATTCCAGACCCAAAATATACTGTAAAAAGTCAAATGCAAAAATGTTTTTGTTTTCATTAGAAAATTCCTTCAAACTATTGATATAGAAAAGTAAAAAAATCTAGTAGTTAACTCAGACATATTTAATTGTGTGTTATTATGGATTATAAAATGCCTTTCACAGTATAAATTTTAGCCGTCTAACCCACCCTACAAATTTTGCAATAGTCGGGGCAGGTTCAGCGTTAAATTAATGATATCAATATTTGATGAGATAAACCCGCCCCTATAGACCCACGGCCTATTTTATCCAAAAACTTAACCTATTAATTGTCATCAAGATCGATCCCTACTTCTCGCAATAACTGTTCTAAACGTTGGGCGCGTTCTTCCGCTATTTCCTTAGCCTGACGTTCCTGTAGAAGTTGTTCCTCCGCAACAGTTGCCCGACTTTGTGCCGCCTCCAGTTGTTGCTGCACTTCAATATAATCTGTAAACGCTTGCCCATCAGGACGGTACAAAATTAAAGTTTCTTCTGTTAGCTCAAACTTTATACCCAACCTTGGTGAAACCCAACCATTTATTTCATCAATTATTTCCAACCAAGGTTCCGAACGCAACCATCCTGTCAAAGTATTTTTTTGAGGGTCATAAAGATAATATTCTTCTACTCCATAGCGGTCATAAAATAATAGTTTGCGATTCATTTCTTTGGCTGTATTTCCTGGAGAAAGAATCTCGAATACTACCTGTGGGGAGACGTTATTTTCTTTCCATTGCTGATAAGAACCCCGGTCTCCTTTTGCCACTCCAAATACTACCATTACATCTGGAGCTTGTCGTAATTTATTATTTCCTTCTACTGGATACCAAAGTAAATCTCCAACAACAAAAACTTCTGAATTATCTGCAAATAACCAAGCTAAATTATACTGAATAACTGTAATCCAACGAAATTGAATTGTATTATCTGCCATAGGTTGACCATCACTATCGGGATAAACAATTTCTGCATCAGTTTGGGACAAAGGAAGTGGTGTTACCATATTTTATTTCCTCAAAACCTCAGTATTTTAAGTATATAGTATTTCAGAAGGAAGAAGAAATGCAAGACCTAAGTATTCAGGTATTAGCAGTTAGCTTTTGGTTGATTATAATGTACTAATAGCTTTTTAATTAATGAGCAAGATTAGATAATCTCCTTTAAAAGTAACTTTTTATGTTTGCTTAATATTTCAATTATACTTCTTCTTTTAAAAAGAAAAAATTAATAGCTGACCGCGAAAAGCTGACGGCTAAATGCTTAAGATAAGACACAGATGCTTTGATAAATAAAGCTACATATAACTGTTAATAAATTTCGGAAAAATTAATTTAATTCTGTTACAAATAACCAAGAACGTAAACGTTGAAACCAAGATGACCTGACAGTAACCACAATAATTGCCAAGGGCAAAAATAAAAATAGTCCCAGCATCTGCAATGCCAACATTCCCTTACTCATTGCCACTCCTAACAAACCATCTGCTACTCGCTGAGACCAAACCCCTATCAATGCCAACAGTAAAAACCCTAATAAACCAACTTGTTTGCTGGAAACATTACCCACTCCAGTCAAAACAAACGGACGAGACAACCATTTGTCACTCACCACTAAAAACTGCTCTACTTTTGTCAAAGTTACCCCAGGCAATATTAATTCTAGGAAAACTAAGCATACAAATAACCAACTCACCTGTAATTCTAAAGTGTAAGCAGGAATCAAAATTAATTTAATTGTAACGCTACAGTAATAGAACAGAAAAAACGGCCATAACAGTAGAAATTGAGGTAAACCGATAAGATAATTTGGCGTACTCAAAATTTCATTGACTCCACATAACAATGTCGGCAATAAAAACGCTCCTATAAACAACAAAATATACAAACAGACAACTCGCACAATAGCAGTAAATTTGTCAGGGTGACGCAAAGCGTAATTACTACATAGTTGTAAAACATAACAAAATACCAACATATTGCTAGCGCCTCTCGTGGGAGCAAGACCGTTTATTGCCATTAACCAAATAACTGTCATTTGTATTCCCAATAACCAGGTGACACGCTGTCGCCATAATAACTGCACTTTTAACTTAGCTACTTTTTTAATTTGATAAAAGTGTAGATCTTCTATCGAAATTATTTCTGTCGTTTCTGGGGTTTGCCTTCTGATTTTTTCATAAGGTCGGGTCAAGATGGAAACACCAGAAGCAATACCACCTATAAATGTTAATGCTATAGAAATGATTAAAGTAGGTGTGATTAATTTTAATTCTGTAGTGCGAGTTACACTTAAGCTACGTTGTGCCCAATTGACAACCTCTCTAATTAACTTTGGATCGTAGGGTTCGATGATGTGGTCAGCGGTATCAGAAACTATCAATAGTCTAGCAGTAGCATCGGTGAAATTACCACAAATATTTTTACTATCGTTAATACAAACAGGATTTTTCTTCCCTGTCGCCTCTTGCAGTGTGACTCGTAAGTCTTGGGGAGGGTTAATTTGTTCGTAGAGTCCAGCGCCTAAAAATAGATTTCGGGGAATAGTAGGGGTAACGATGCCACTCATACCTAAAATAATTGTTGAGCGCAATATTTCTTCTGTTTTCCCCAAAGCTAATGCTGTTGCACCTCCCATTGAATGACCGAGGATGCCAATTTTGTCTTGGTCAAAAATTTCTGGATGAGAGCGAATATAGGCAATAACTGTTTTAGCATCTGTCTGACTATTTTTTTCCAGGTTTTCTATAGATTTTTCAGCAGTTTTTAGTGGATAAGATTCGCCATAACCTCCGAAGTCGAAAGCGATCGCTGCTATTCCATGTCTGGCTAATTCTACTGCTAAGGATGCCATCATTTCTTTGCTATTGTTGACTCCGTGACATAGTAATATTACTGGGTGGGGTGTTGGTGTGGTGGGGGTATAGATGCGACTAACTAAATGTCGTTGGGAGTCGATTTCAATAGTTACAGATTTTGCTTCAATACCGATAGTCGGATTAAATATAACTGATAATATTAAACCTACTCCTAATAATAGCAAACTTAATAAAAATCTATAGGGATGCCTATTCATAAATCTTGGCCTTATTTTTAGTGGCTATTAATTATTATTCCCTGTTTTTACTGTTTTCTCAACAATTAAGTTATAATTTAATCACCAATATTTTTCAAGTTATGAATCAAGATTTACAAAATAAAGTATGTATTGTTACAGGTGCTAATTCTGGTGTTGGTTTAATGACTGCTGTTGGTCTGGCAAAAGCAGGGTGTCATGTAATTATTGCCTGCCGTTCTGTTATTAAAGCTGAGAAAGCTGTAGATTATATTCGTCAGAATAGTGGAAATCAAAATGTTGAATTTTTACCCCTTAATCTAGCTTCTTTAAATTCAGTAATTCAATTTGTTGATTTATTTTTAAGCAGAAAACTTTCCTTACATATTTTAGTTAATAATGCTGGTATTTTCAATCACAAAGGGACTACTCAAGAAGGTTTTGAATTAATTTGGGGAACTAATTATCTAGGTCATTTTCTTTTGACTTATCTTTTGTTGGAAAAACTCAAAAATTCCGGAGCTAGTAGAATTATTATGGTGGCTTCCGATCTGGCATTAAAACCAAAAGCTATTCCCTGGAATTTATTAGTTAAAAAAACACCCATTAATTTTTTAGAACTTTACTCTGTCTCTAAATTATGTCTATTACTTCTGACAACTGAACTCACAAGACAGCTAGAGAATACAAATGTAACTGTTAATGCAGTTCATCCAGGATTCGTACAATCTAATATTACGATTTGGCATCATTTGAGTAAATATTTAAGTTTAGGTATTTCTCCAGAAAAAGGTGCTAATAGTACATTGTTTTGTGCCCAGTCTCAACAACTAACAGATGTGACTGGAAAATTTTTCGACTCTCAAAGTCAGGAAATTCCTTTGCCAAAAATAGCAACAGATATTGACTTAGCCCAAACACTATGGAAAAAAAGTTTAATCTGGACTGGATGCCAGAAAAAAATAATTAATTCCACAACAAATTATGATAATTTTCTGGGAATTTCTGGTCCTTACTCTCTCAAATTAGATTCTACTGAACTTAGTCAAATTGCCCAAACAATTTTTCAAGAAGTCTTACCTAAACCTCCCAGTAAATTATTACTATTGAAGTTTTTTAGTTTTATATTGAAGTTCAAAATTGGTGCTGCTTTTCTATTATTAATCCAAATTTGGAAGCGAGAATTTAACATGGAAAGACATCTTGATTCCCCGGCAGTATGGAAATTATGTCAGGATGAGAATTTATTGGAAAAATTACAACAATATTTAGGAGAAAAATTAGTATTGTGGCGTTCTGAACTATGGGTAAATTATCCTGCAAAACAATTAATCCCGTTGTGGCATAGAGACTCTTATCCCAAATTACTTTCTGGAGTGGGTAAGACAATTAATGTTTATATTGCCTTAACTGAAGTCAATGAATTTAACGGCTTTGAGTTTATACCTAATACTCATATCGACAATAATTTATCTGTAAATATGACAGACCCTTTTAGTGGAAATGATTTTTTTAAAATTACAAATACATTAGCAGAAAAAACAATACCAGTTGTTCTCAAGCCTGGTGAATTTGTGATGTTTACAGATGAACTTGTTCATCGATCTATATGTAATACCAGTGGTCAAGTTAGACTCTCATTGACTTTACGAGTAACTCAACCTACGATTAATATTTTGCCTAATTATAATCCTAATTTTCAGGAGCCTGTATTCTTATAGTAATTATCATACTGCTAAGGTATAGCTGAACTCAGAAGTTAAATTATTCCTGTGACTAAATTTGAGAGCTTGATTGTGTTTTAATAGTGCAAAAAACTTGATTAGAGAGTGTTTTGCAAGAAAATATGAAGCTTGGAACCGATGGGATCTTCTATACTCCCTACTCCCTGCTCCCTACTTAATCAAAAAATTTTCATAATAATTAAGATTCCTACTGATGATATAGCAGGTAGTTCTCCATTTACAAATTTTTTTTACAAATTGGTAAATAGGGAAACTAATTTGTCACAATATAAATAGATAAAAGGTTACTAAAAATTATGAAGGACAAATTATGGAATCAGCTTATGTTTTCTGTCTAATTATTGGTGGAGCATTTGTGGCACTTTCGGCATTTGCTGGTCTAGATGGCGTAGATTTTGACCAAGACTTTGAGCCAGACTTAGAAATTATTGACCAAAAAAATAAAGAAGATAATACCTCAATATATCATCGGCCTCGTCGGCGGTTATGGTTACCATTTTTAAGCTTAAAATTCTGGACTTTTGGCAGTTGCTTTTTTGGCTTAACTGGAATTTTATTATCCAATATTTCTACCAGTCTTTCACCTACTATAATTGCCATTATTTCTATAATTGTTGGTATTTTATGTGGCACAATTATGTCTTATGTATTATATACCTTAAAAAATCGTCCTGCTGATAGCCTGGTGCGTAGTGATGATTTGCTAGGTCTTTCGGGAATAGTCGAAATTCCTTTTGATAAAAATAGTAAAGGCAAAATCCAAGTAAATGTTAAGGAGTCTATGGTGGCATTTACTGCTTTTAGTGAAGAAAATAGGGATTTTACTAGGGGAGAAAAAGTGTTTATAGTCGGAGTAGAAAATAATAGAGCATGGGTAGTATCAGAAGATTGGATGGCTAAGTCGTCTGAGGGGAAATCTTAGGATTTTTTACCTAGGAATAAATCACGATGAAAAATCAAATTTTAATGCTAGCCTATATCTCAGTGATAGTAGGAATATTTGCTGGAATGTTCATAGTTTTGTTGTTGTCGATTTTTCGTCAACGACAAGTTATAAATAGTCTGGTTAGTCCTCAAGATTTTTTGGGTTTACCTTGTATTGTAGAAATTCCTTTTGATGCTCATAGTAGGGGAAAAGTACGCCTATATATTAAGGGGTCTAACCTTGAGCTAATTGCCCGTACACAAGAATCTAAAGAATTTACTAAGGGAGAAAAAGTATTTATTGTGGGCACTGAAAATAATCAGGTGTGGGTAGTTTCCCCATCATTTTTTCATAACCAGGAATAATATTATGTTCTGTAAAACACTTAATAATAGTATAGCAATCCTCCGCATATTCGTGGCAAAAATCTTACTGCTTTTTAGGGAACTCTTAACAGGCCGGAGTTTCAAGTTTTTTATCTACTTTTTAATTTATCACGACCTATTTAGGATTACTATAGCTCTCGTAGTTGACCTTTAGCACCAGAGGTATATTTGGACTAAGTTAAAAATAAACAGTCAAAAGTATTGATGAATTGTGAGACTTCTATTAAGTTGATTTTTTTGATCAAAAAGAATAGAAAACGATCGTTGATATATTGTCTGTGTGGTAATTTATTTTAATTTCATTTGATCCAGAAATCTATTAATTAATTGCACACTTTGTAATGAGGAAATTTAGCTAATGAAAAGTCAATTTGTTGAGCCAGGAAAAACCGAAATAACTACAGTAGAAATTGCCCAAGATCCTAGAGTTTTAGAAACTAACCAAACTAATAACTTATTAATAAAAGAAGTTAATACAGGTTTGCCCATGGCTCTATCTATATTTGGAGTCATAATACTCATCTGGTTTATCAATACATTCATACAAATTTGTAAACCTAATGAAATTCTAATTTTATCCGGTCGTAAACGGCGGACAAAAGAAGGGCAAACAGTTGGTTATCGGGTAATCTTTGGTGGTAGAGCAATTCCCATTCCAATTCTGGAAACAACTAAAATAATGGACTTGCGAACAATGCCAGTTCCTGTGGAAGTCCGTAATGCTTACTCCAAAGGAGGTACCCCACTAAATATTCAAGCGATCGCTAATATTAAAGTTTCTAACGACCCCAAAGTGGTAGGCAATGCCATAGAAAGATTTCTAGACCGCGATCGCTCAGAAATTACCCGTGTTGCCAGAGAAACCCTAGAAGGAAACCTGCGGGGAGTTGTCGCCACCCTCACCCCAGAACAACTTAATGAAGACCGCCTGCAATTTGCCGAACGAATTGCCGAAGACGTGAGTCGTGACTTAGCTAAATTAGGTCTGCAACTAGACATCCTCAAAATTCAAAGCGTTTCTGATGATGTAGACTACCTAAATTCCATCGGTCGCAAACAAATTGCCATGATCCGCCGAGATGCCGAAATTGCTGAGTCTAACGCTAAAGCAGAAGCAGAGCAAACAGAAGCAGACTCTAAACGAGAGTCAGAAATTGCCAAAACTCAGGCAGCTACATTAATAGTTCAGAAAGAAAACGAACTTCGCAAAATCAAAGCTGAATTGGAACAGCAAGCGCGTTCAGAAGAAGAACGAACTATAGCAGCAGGGAAAGAAGCTAGGGCCAGAGCAGAACAATTATTGCAAACAGTCCGTGCCGACTTAGAAAGGTTACGTCTCGAAGCAGACGAAGTATTACCAGCAGAAGCACAACGGGAAGCAAGAGAATTAGTCGCTAGGGGAAATGCTGCTTCACTCTCAGAAAATGCTCAAGCTGAAGCCTTGGTTAACGATATGCTATCCTTAGTTTGGCAGGAAACTGGTAAGGATGCTGCCGAGTTATTCTACTTACAGCAAATTAGTATGATTTTGCGCGAGTCTGCTAAAATTCCAGGACAAGTTAAGCTGGAAAATGTTAAAGTTATTGATAGTGGGGATGGTAAGTCCATCGCTAGCTTGGTAAATGCTTATCCAGAAATCTTCCGTCAGTTCCTCAAGAATGTTAATCAAACCCTTGGCGTTGATGTCACAGGTAACTTCAGCAGTCAAAATGGCAAGAAAGTTGAATTTCTGGAGGCTCAAAAATAAGGCAATGGATAATTGATAAGTAGGTAGGTGAAAAAATTTACCGAATAATTAAGGTTTAAAGCCTCTCACTCGCCTTGGAGAAACAATGAATTTATTTTCCTTTTATTCAATCCAATCTGTTTTAGGGAGAGGTAATTATCAATTATCCATTATCCATTATCCATTATCCATTATTGAAAAGTATGTCATTGCGACTGGAACGGAGTGGAAGCAAGCAATCTCAAGGGTTTTAGCTGCTTTAATATTTCGTTATATAGTGACGTTTTTTATTCCTTCCTACCTACTTAATTAGACATCTCCAGAAAAGAGGAAACAGGAAACAGGAAGAAATAATAGATAATTTATGGATGAGAATTGATTAAATTTTTAATTTTTGGAGATGTCTATTAGAGATAGTTTTCATTATCCATTATCAATTATCGGCGTTGGTAAATTAGTGTATTATATTAATCTTAATTACTTAGGAGTCAGCAGTCAGGAGTCAGGAGGGAAGAAAGAAGAACTAAAGAAGAGTAGAAGGAGAAAGTTTTTTGGTTGCCTCAACAAGATGGGAAGTTCTATCGCGCTCTTATCCGGACATGGTATCATACCTCAAATTACCAACGCCCAATTATCAATTATCAATTATCCATTAATGAAGGAGTAAAAAAAACATGGAAATAGTATTAGCATTACTAGGAGTTTTCGGTCTAGGAACGGGTGCGGGTGTATTTGTAATTCGCAACCTTTATTACATTTGTCAACCAAGTGAAGTCCTAATTTTTGCAGGCGGTCGTCACCGTGTTGGAGACACCAAGAAAAAAGTTGGGTATCGCCTTGTTAAAGGAGGTAGTAGCGTTCGCGTTCCCCTATTAGAACAAGCTTTTCGCATGGACTTGAGTAATATGATTATTGAACTCAAGGTTAATAATGCTTATTCTAAAGGTGGTATTCCCCTGACGGTGGAAAGTGTGGCAAATATCAAAATTGCTGGTGAGGAACCTACTATTCATAATGCAATTGAGCGGTTACTAGGAAAAACTCGCCAGGAAATTGAAAAGTTAGCTCAGGAAACTTTAGAGGGAAATTTGCGTGGTGTGTTAGCTTCTCTAACACCGGAACAGGTGAATGAGGATAAAATTGCTTTTGCGAAAAACTTACTAGAAGAAGCAGAAGACGACTTGGAAAAATTAGGTTTGGTATTAGATACTCTGCAAATTCAGAATATTTCCGATGAAGTGGGATATCTTGATTCTATCGGTCGTAAGCAACAAGCGGAACTTGTACGAGATTCTCGCATTGCTGAAGCTAAAACTCAGGCAGAATCAATCATACGCGCTGCAGAAAACCATAAGAATACTTCTCTCAAACAGATAGAAACTGAGATTGCTATGGCTCGCGCAGAGGCAGAAAGGCGGATTAAAGATGCGATGACGAAACGGCAAGCTGTTGTAGCTGAAGCAGAAGCAGATATTGGCTCGGAAGTAGCACGGACTCAGGCTGAGGTTGGAGTACAGAAGGAACGGATCAAACAGGTTGAACAACAGTTACAGGCGGATGTGGTTGCTCCTGCGGAAGCCCAATGTAAGCGGGCGATCGCTCAGGCGAAGGGAGATGCTGCTGCTATTGTGGAACCAGGAAAAGCACAAGCTGAAGGTATTCGCAAATTGGCGGAGTCTTGGAAAGCTGCTGGTGAAAATGCGCGGGAGGTTTTTCTGTATCAGAAATTGGAGGAGTTGTTGAAGATTATGGTCTCCACTGTGCCAGAGGTAGAGATGGATAATGTGACTGTGATTAATTCTCAAGGTGGAAGCAATGCTACAAAAATGGCTGCTTTCTTTGAGGAGTTAAAGCAAACTGCTGGTATTGATGTCGCTGCTACCCTGGAAAGTCTGACAGCAGGAACTGATAAACCTGAAGTCAGGAGTCGCAAGTCAGAAGTTAAATAAGCAGTCAGCGTAGTAGGATACTCTGCATAGTAGGGACGTTGCATGCAACGTCCCTACAGGGAACAAAATTCTCCCACTACGGTGTCTTATAACAAAAATAATTACAATGCACCACCACCAGTTTTTGTTTGTAGTATAGCTCTCAGCCCCAGAAATTTCTATGCTTCTTGCTCAAGCCCAACTACGAGTTTTAATTATCACTATTCAAAAAGTACCTAGTTTTCCGCTCTTTATGCTCCAAAAAAAATTACTCCCCTACTTCCCTACTCCCCTACTTCCCTACTCCCCTACTCCCCTACTCCCCCACTCCCCCGCTCCCCCGCTCCCCTACTTCCCTACTCCCCTACTTCCCTACTCCCCTACTCCCCTACTCCCCTACTCCCGATCTTTGGAGAAACTCTTCAGCCGCAACTTTATCTAAAGGCTTTGCTAAAAAATATCCTTGGGCAAATTCACATCCTAGAGCTTTTAGTTGTTGTAGTTGAGTTTCTGTTTCGACTCCTTCTGCTACAACATTCATGTTCAGACTATGAGCAAGTGCAATAATCATCTTGACCATTTCTAAACCACCTAAGTTACTCTCCATCCGCGTCACGAACGATCGGTCAATTTTTAAAGTGTCAATGGGAAATTCATGGAGGCGACTGAGTGAGGAGTAACCTGTACCAAAGTCATCAATACAAATATTAATTCCTAAATCTTTCAATTCTTGTAGCACCTGAATCTGAGCTTCAGAATTTTCTAAAAGACAACTTTCAGTAATTTCCAGTTTCAGACTACTTCCGGGTAACTGAGTAGCATCTAGAATAGCTTGAATATTCTCCAATAAATCACTTTGCTTGAGCTGGATAGTTGAGAAATTAATATTTAGCAGTAGGGATTGCTGTTGAGGGAATTTATTTCGCCAATCTTGTAGCTGACGACAAGCTTCTTGAAACACCCACCATCCCAAAGGAGTAATCAACCCAGTTTCCTCCGCAACAGGAATAAACTTACTTGGAGAGATGCTTCCATCAGGAGTAAACCAGCGAATCAATGCTTCAAACCCACTCAAATAACCTGTAGTCACTTCAATAATTGGTTGATAATACAGAGAAAAATCTTCCCGCTCAATTGCTTGTCGAAGTTTATTTTCCAGTTGTAATCGTTCCATCGCACTTGCTTGGATAGTCGGATCAAAAATCACATACTGATTTTGGCCTTTAGCTTTGGCACAATACATGGCAGCATCAGCATCTCGGAGTAACTCGTCTGCTTTCTGATATTGTCTAGTGCTGAGAGCAGTTCCAATACTAGCTCCGAGATGAATTTCATATTCATTGAGTAAGAAGGCTTGGTTGAACTTTTGCTGAATCCTTTTGGTTATCGAGATCACTTCATGGATATTATTGAGTTCTTCGAGTAGAATCACAAATTCATCTCCACCAAAACGAGCAACTGTGTCTGAACCTCGAACAGAAACTTTTAATCGTTCTGCAACTGCTGCCAGAAGACTGTCTCCCACAGAGTGCCCCAAACTGTCATTGACAACTTTGAAGCGGTCTAAGTCGATAAACAAAACAGCATATAAATAGTCAGGGTAGCGTTCAGCATAGGAAATATTATGTTGTAATAAATTATCTAATAAGATTCGATTCGGTAATCCTGTAAGAGCATCATGAACTGCATCGTATTCGAGTTGAGCATACATTTTTTCAATTTGTTCTTGCTTCTTTCGCATCTTTTGAACAAACTGTAAAGTTTTTCTGATCGTGGTTTCTAAGTCTTGAAAATCAATGGGTTTGGTTAGGAAGTCAAATGCTCCTCGATTCATTGCAGTTCTAATATTAGTCAGATCGCCGTATGCAGAAAGTACAACTGCTTTAATGTTGTCATCAATATCGGATAGCTCACCTAGTAGAGTTAAACCATCCATTTCTGGCATATTAATATCAGTCAGCACAACATCAATATGGCCTTCCTGCTTGAGTTTATTCAAGGCTTCTATCCCATTTTGTACAAAAACAAAATCAAATTCCTTGGCTCGAATATTTTTCCGGAAGCGCTGTTTGATTAGGCGTTGAAGCTCAATTTCATCATCAACGACTAGGATTTTGGCTATTTGGGCTTTTTGTTCTTCAGGGGTTGCTGATTGAGAAAGAATATTATTCATCTAACATATTAGATATAACTATATATTACTATAAATTAAATTGCCAAAAATGTTATTACACTAACATTAGTAAAAAAAAGTAAGCGATCGCTTACTTAATACACAATCCTGATTCTGATTCTATATAAAGAATTTAAAATTAAATTCATCCAGGGATAGAATTTGACTTTTAGTCAAGTTAATTCTGTGATTATATATCTTAACTTGATTTCTCAGTTTATCTAAAATTTGTCTATATAAATATCTACGGTTGAATACTTATATCATATCTGTTGGTATCGTTTGTGTAAAAAATGGAGAAATATCTACCTTATCTTAGAGTTTTTCTTTCTTTTAAAACTTCTTCCTTCTTTCCTAGATAACTAAAGCCTTCTTCCTTCTTTATTAGTGAAAAATTAAGGTTTAAAGTCTCTCCTTTCAGGGAGAAAAAAATTTCCTCTGAACCAATCCTCTTCTTTTTAAGAAGAGGTAATTATTAATTATTAATTGTTATATCATGTCCGCTGCTATGGTCGCGTCGTGTAAAAGTTGGGGAAATATTTACCTTATGTAAGTTTTTCCTTTTCTTCTTTCTTCTTCCTTCTTTCTTCTCTCCTAGATAACTCAAGCCTTCTTCCTTACCGAATAATTAAGGTTTAAAGCCTCTTCTTTAAAGGAGAAACAATGAATTTATTTTCCTTTTATTCAATCCTCTTCCTTTTAGGGAGAGGTAATTATCAATTATCCATTATCAATTATCAATTATTGAACTTCTCTATACAATACCGATGCTACCGGACATGATATTACAAATAAAGAATTATTGAACTTCCCTATACAATACTGATGCTACCGGACATGATATTACAAATAAAGAATTATTGCTCTGCTGATTAAATATCACAGAATTTACAGATAAAGGTTTTAGTATTTTTAGGTCTGGAAAAAGTACCTAGTTCTCAGCTCTTTATGCTCAACAAGTTAGTATTTTGGGCAAGAGATTACCCCAAAAATTATATCAAATCTGCTTGCCTCGGAGTAACAAGAAACCGGGTTTGTGGGAGGTCAATGGTAGGGACGTATCGCTGCGCGACATGAAACGCATTTTTGTTATGCAACGTCCCTACAAGGGCATTTGAGACAAACCCGGTTTCTCTGCTTTTTTATACCAATACTACCGGATTTGATATTACTCCCCTACTCCTTAAAAAGGACTTTTTCAGAAAACCCTAATTAGGTAGTCTCACAATCACTTCCGTAAACTCACCCAATTCACTATTAATATTTATACTTCCTTGATGCTGCTTGACAATAATATCGTGGGTCAGTGATAGGCCCAATCCTGTCCCTTCTCCCGGTGGTTTAGTCGTAAAGAACGGGTCTAATATTTTGGACTTCATAGCTGGTTCAATCCCACAGCCATTATCACGAATTCGTATTTCCACTTCCTCTGATCTCAGATGGGTAGAAACCCATAGGGTAGGAGTATAGTCAATTTTCCCTACAGGAGAATTAGCTCTAAGTTGATTTTGCTTCGAGCGCATGGCATGAAAGGAATTGCCCATCAAGTTGAGCAATGCACGGATGAAACTGCTGGGAATCACTTTAACTAAGTCCAAATTGTCAGCATAGTTAGTGCGAATGGAGGGGTTAAAAGGCTTGTCCTGCTGTTGTTTACTGTGAGATACTAGCTTTATAGCTTGGTCTAGCAAGTCATGGAGATGGGTAGACTGAGGGATAGATTCCTTATACTCTACACGAGTATGTTGCATCATAGTTTCGATAATCTGTGTAGCCCGAACGCTATGATGGGAGATCGTTGTCGCATTTTCCTGCAAATCATCAATTATAGATTGGGTCAATTCTAAAGTTTCTGGATCTAGAGTGGAAATTACAGGTTCGAGGGTATCCAATAGTTCTTGAGAAAGTTCGATGGAACCTTCAGCATAGTTTTTGACAAAGTTGAGAGGGTTGCGTAGTTCATGGGCGACACCTGCGGTGAGAGTCCCTAGAGAAGCCAATTTTTCCTGGGCAATAATGCGTTGTTGGGCTGCTTTAAGTTCGGTAGTGCGCTCTTCAACTTTTTGCTCCAATGTCTGGGAATAATTACCTAATTCCTGGTTTGCTTGCTCTAATTTCCGATTGACTTTGGCTAATTCTAGCAATAATTTTTCCCGCTCTGCTTCGATATTTTTCCGATCGCTAACATCCATCACTACACCATCCCAGATAATTGAGCCATCTGCTTGTTTAATAGGATGGGCTACTGCTTGAATCCATTTCACTATTCCTGACGGTGTTACAATACGAAATTCTAGGTTGAACTGTTGCAGTGTCTGGTGAAGGTCAGCAACCATTCCATCAATTAGTAGGCTATCTTCAGGATGTTCAAAGTCTCGGAAACTATATTTGCCAGCCATCATTTCTTCAGCAGATACCTCATATATATCCAGACAACCAGAGCTTGCATAAGGAACTGTCGTCGATCCATCAGGTGCAATTAAGAGTTGATAGAGCATCCCTGGAATGTTGGCAGCTAGATAGCGAAAGCGAGTTTCACTAGCCTGTAATTTGCTCAAGGAAACTTCTAACTGCTGGGCATAGGATTGGGATTGCTTATACAGCCGGGCTTTTTCAAGGGAAATAGCAGCTTGGGTACAGAGGAATTTGAGAATTAGCAGGCGATCGCTCGTAAAGACACCACTGGCTAATTTATTTTGCAAATACAGAATTCCAATTAATTTTTGTTGATTCAGCAGTGGCAAACACAGAATACTCTGGGGAAATTCTTGGCTCAGATACTCATCAATGACTGGTAAATCTGTTTTCCGAGCGTCAATCATTACTATCTCTTGGGTATTTTTGACATAGTAAATCAGGTTAACGGGTAGGTTAGGGTTGCCTTCTAAAGACTGTGTACAAACTTCAGTCGTTTTCAGTGTGGTAATGGCTTCAACCTGCCAGTTTCCTTCAGGGTCAGGGAGGATTAAGGCACAGCGATCGCCTCCTGAGTTTTGTAGAATAATTTGAGTTAGTTGCTGCAGAAGTTCATCAAGTTGAATGATGCTCGAAATACTCTGAGAGGCTTTGAGAATAGTTGCTAAATCTAGGGTTGTATTGAGGTTGTTGTTTGAAGTGGATTTGTCTGTAATGGAAGTCAGGAGCGAAAGCGAGGAATCGCTAGCAAGCTCGGCTAAAGTTTCTAGAGAATTGCTTGGGTTTACCTGGTGTAGAATAGGCTGTAGCAAATGGGGGTAGCGCTGTTCTAAGTCATCAGTTTTAGCTTTAGCGCCCCACTTGACATAGCTATAATAGGCTTCTTGCAGGTAGCTAGCAGCGATTTTTTCTTTGCCTAAATCTAGATAAAACTTCCCAGCAAGTTCGTTAGCCAGGGCTTCTTCTTGAAGGTATTTATTTTCTTTAGCTCCAAAAATGGCACGATCGTAAAAATCCCCAGCTTGATAATTCTGTCCTAAGATGCGACTTTTTTCGGCTTCCACCAGATCGACCTTATGTTGATGATTCATCGGTGCATGATGTGCCCAATTTTTCATCTTTTCTTGATTGGCAGCAACCCGCTGTAAAATACTTTCCCTTTCCTCTGCACCAACCTTAGTCTCCTTATATAAGGCAAGGTGTGTTAGAGAATCATAAAAATAAAAAATCGGTATTACAGCTATACCTGTCTGTCCTTCTGAATATTTTTCAAATTCTGCTGCATTTCTGAGAGCCAGATCGAATTCTCCAAATAAATAACAGAGGATTAGTTTATTAAAATACAAGTAACTTATCGCTGTAATATCGTTGGAGTTATGATGGTGTAATAGCTTTTGCTCCTCATCATAAACCTCACCCTTTAAATAGCACCGACTTTTAGATTCATTCTGTAAATTTAGTACAGACTGCCAAAAAATAGCGATATAATTTAAACTTGTTTCTTGCTTGATTTTCTGGAGTGCATAATAGTATTTCTCTATATCTGCTCTCACTTCATCAAGATTATTTCCCACCAAAAAGACACCATAACAATAAATTAAAGCTGCATAGCCAGCAAATTCTAAATCTCCCGTTTCTATTCCATTGGTATAAGATTCTTGAAGGGGCTTTAAAATTGCTCTCAATGGTTCTTTCCAATGGATAACGCAAGAATAAGCCACATTAAATACTTTAGATTTAAGTTGATTGATATTTAGTTTTGATAAAACAGACAAACCCAGTTTTCCAAATTGATAACCTGTCTCAATATCTCCCACAATTCCACACATAATTAACCCGTAATTTGTATAAGCAACTGCTGATTCGGGGGAATTACCATATTCAACAGAAATAATAACTTGTTTACATACCACCAGAGGCAGTAGGTTGGGAGCAACAATATAAACAGGGATAAATATATTCGAGAGAATTTGCATCGCAGCTAATTTTTCTGGTGCAGTCATCGCTGGTAAATTGATTAATTGATCGATTTCTATACCGTTCAACTTTGGGGTAATTTCCTGGAAACCTTCCTGAATGTCATCTGGTGTCACGGGAGTCGGGAAATTCACCCCTAACTGATCTAAAACGACAAGCCCGAGATTGGTCGCTTCTTTGAGTTGGTTTTGGGCTGAGTAAGCTTTGATTTTGACTTCATAAACTTTGATGCGGTCTAGAATGTTAGCAGTATGAACATCTAATACTTTCGCCAGTTGCTCCATTTCCTCGAAGTCACCATTCAGATAAGCTCCCTCGATTTCTGACTCGTATAAGGCTAAAGTAAGAGAGTAATGAGAGTTCCAGGAATCTTGAGGTAAGAGCGTTCGACCGATACTGAAATATTCAACTGCTGCCCGATAAGCTGTTGAGGCTAAAGCTTTACCTCCTGCTGTCAGATTTAACTGAGCCAGGCGCTCGCGTTCGCTCTGAGTAGTTAGCAAGTCTACTCCATAATTCAACTGATTCACAATTGCAAAAATCTTTTCGTCCTGCACCTCCTCTGGAGTATTTTCCAGTAACAACCGTCCGATTTTCAGATGAGTGGTTTGTTTCTGCTCGTCATTGGGAATCAGAGAATATGTCGCTTGCTGCATTCGGTCATGGAGAAATCGATAATGGAGCATCTGTGAATCTGACTCTAACTTCTGCTCTTCCCCACCCACATAGAACTTGTATATTTGACTCTGAGGCAAAACTAAACCTTGTTGCAGTGCTGACCACAAAGCTGTTGCCGTTTCGATATCCGATCGCTCAGAAACAATGGCTAACGTTTCCAAATCAAATTGGTTGCCAATGCAAGCAGCTAGTTTGAGAATCTCTTGGGTGGATATGGGTAATTTTTGTAACTGCAAGGCCATAAATTCCACTACATCATCCGTCAGAGCAGCATCCTGAACTCGCACGATATCACACTGCCAATGGCCAGCTTGCCTATCAAACTCAATCAGCCCATCTTCATGTAAAGCCTTGAGAAACTGGGTGGCAAAAAATGGATTTCCCTGAGTCTTCTGATCAACTAACTCCGTGATAGGTTGGGCGAATTTCTCCCCACAATGGAGTGTATCAGCTACCAGATGATTGAGGCTATTTTGAGTTAAGGGTTCTAGGGTAATGGTATTCAGAATTGCCCCGTCTTTAGTCAGCCCATCTAAGGCTAACATCAAGGGATGGGTGGGTGAGACTTCGTTGTCTCGGTAAGCTCCAATTAATAACAGATAGCCTGTTTCTACATCCGTCATTAACAAATTCATCAAGTTCAGGGAAGCCGAATCTACCCATTGTAAGTCATCTAAAAATATAACTAACGGATGCTCTGGCGTTGAAAAGACTTGAGCGAATTTCTGGAAGAGTAAATTAAACCTATTTTTGGCAGCAGTACCGGATAGCTCAACAGCAGGAGGTTGCGCTCCAATAATCTGCTGTAGTTCGGGAATAACATCAATGATGACCTGCCCACTTTCCCCAAGGGCAGTCATAATTTTAGACTTCCAACTTTGGAGTTCAGTATCGCTTTCACTCAGCAGTTGTCTCATTAAATCTCGAAAAGCTTCCACGAACGCAGAGAAAGGAATGTTACGATTGAATTGGTAAAATTTTCCTTTGATAAAGTAGCCTCGTTTTTCGACAATGGGTTTATGCACCTCATTCACGACTGCGGTTTTGCCGATACCTGAGAAACCAGCCACTAAAATAAGTTGGCTTCTGGAAGTTCCCTTGTCACCCTTCCTAGCTACCTGTTCAAAAGTATCCAGTAACCTTTCGACTTCCCCTTCCCGTCCGTAGAGCTTTTCAGGAATCAAGAAGCGATCGCATACATCCCGCTCCCCAAGTTCAAAGGGGATAATTGTTTCTGTCTCTTCCCACTGCTGCAAACATCGCTCCAAGTCATATTTCAGCCCCAACGCACTCTGATAACGTTCTTCCGCATTCTTGGCCATCAACTTAATTACGATTGCCTGCAACGCCTCTGGTACTTTCCTCTGCCACCTATCTACTGGAAACTTTACCTTCTCGACCAGATGAGAATGCAGCAACTCCATCGGGTCTCTGGTGGCAAAGGGCAATTGTCCAGTCAGCAGTTGAAAACAGGTGACACCCAGAGAATAAAAATCGGTACGGTAGTCAATACCCCGGTTCATCCGTCCTCTTTGTTCCGGGGACATATAGGCCAGGGTTCCTTCTAGGACATTGGGGTTGATGAGTTGTTGCTGTTCTTTGGGCAGTAAGCTAGAGATACTGAAGTCTAGGAGTTGAACTTGAAGGGTTTGGGGATGAATCAGGATATTACTCGGCTTAATATCTTTGTGGATGATGCGTTGTTGAGTCAGATAGTGAAGTGCCTCAGCCAGTTGAATGGCTATGTTGAAAAAATTGATGAGGTTTTGGTCAGAGTTAGGCCAATACTTGGAGAGGGCGATCGCTCCTTCATCGGGCATTACCAGGGCATAACCGTTGCCGTAGCGTTCTAAAGCTAGAGGCCGAAGAATTGAGGGATGTTCTAAGTGGCTAGTAATAACGTATTGGTTGCGGAAGCACACTAGGTCATTGAAGTGGGGAAAGGGATTCCGCAGAACTTTGATGACTACTCGACTGTTATCGCTCTCCCGGATCGAGCGATATACTAAGGTACGTTTTCCGGCATATATTTGGTTTGTCTCTTGATAACCAGGCAAGTTAAGCATCATTACCTGAAAAATTCCGAAAATATTACCTTTTTAATTTTACCTCATTTTCACCTCAACTTAAAAAAAATTAACTTAATAGTTTAGTAGTGGACTGACACAGGTAATGACTGTGCATGAGGGAATTAGACTCTGTAGGGGCGGGTTTCACAGTAGGGACGTTGCATAACAAAAATGCGAACGTCCCTACAACGAGTTTTCACATTGAGTCAAATAAACCCGCCCCCAATCCCAATGATATAACCGACCGTTCTAGGGGGGTGTAAATCTTAGAGTAAGCATGAAAATTCTAGCTCAAACCCGCCCCTACTATTGCACCATTTTAGCTGTGTCGGTCCAGTAGTGTTGGTCCAGTAGGGTGCGTTAGACAGCTAAAATTGAGACTGTGGAAGGCATTTAACAATCTGTCGTAACGCACCATTTTAGTTAGATATGTTAATCCAGTAGCAAATGTAGTGGAGCGACACAAGTAATGGGTGTGCATGAGGGCGGTTCGGTGTAAATCTTAGAGTAAGCATGAAAATTCTAGCTCAAACCCGCCCCTACCATTGCACCATTTTAGATGAAACAATCTAGTAGTAACGCACCATTGAATATTTGCCAGTATTAGCGATCGCCTTTTAATTGCTGTAAAATCTGTCGGCTTAGGTTGGGTTGTAGCTTGCTTCCGCTTAACGATACGACAGTGAAACCCAACAGAAACTCGTTAATGTTGGGTTTCGGTTCCATGCTACGCAACGCTAACGTTTCCATGTCGCGTTAGCGAAACAACCCAACCTACATTTGAGGCGTGTCAGTCCACTACTGCACTGATAAATTTAGTAGATACAAGACAACATTGTATCAATTGCTGTTTGAAAAGCAACTGCAGCTTTTGCACTCATGTCACGAGGGACACAAACCCTATTTCTGAGAAAAGCTAGAGCGATCGCTCCAATGGCAGCAGCAGCAGTAACTTTCTCCTTGACTTCATTTTGTTGTTCAGTTTTAGGATCGACTGAGCGAGGGGAAAATGTAAGACTTCCCTCAATTAAATAATAAACTAAACGTCTTAAATAAAGGTCAATCACTGATTCAATTTTTGGTAAACTATCCTGAGTCACCCATGCTTTAATTCCCGAATTTTTGAGAATATCAGCAACAACAGTTTGATAGTTACTACTTAATCTTCCTGCTGCCTCCATTCGATAGTCTTTTTCCAGACTGGCAAATTCTGCTTGAGGTTTTGATTTCCCCTCATAAATAGGTTGTAAACGAAATATACTTTCCATGACCAAATTATTAGTTCGAGCATTGGGTTTCACACGTTGATAAGCCTCACGTTGGTCGATCACCATGAGCCATTGATTAATCCGAGGAAAGCGATCGTTATTATAGATAGAATACCGCCGAAATACAGGTAAATTTGCTGCTAATCTTCTGAGACTAGGAATATACATTATATCCACTAAGCTAAACTCTTTCATAAAATAAACACCAGGATACTGACCTAATGTTTCCTCCAACTGATCTAAATTAGTCTCAAAAGTTGTTTGGAAATTCAGCAGTTGTGCCTCTTTTTCTTCCGGTGTAATTTCTGTATTCTGCTGAGAATTAAACTGAGAATTAGCGAGAAACTTATATCCTGATCTAATTAAACCATTACTATCAAAATATTCAATCATATCTAAAGCTACAGACCTTTCTTGAGGTTCCCTCGGCAATAGGGGAAAGCTATCAAATTTCTGTTCTAAAGCAAGTAAAATATCTTTAGATTCATACACTAATTCCCCTTCAATTTTCACTGCTGGAACTAACCCAGTTGGAACCATATCCTTGTACCATTGTGGCTTGTCTGCTAAGTTAATCAACTCAACTTCAAAAGGGATTTGTTTTTCTTCTAAGGCCAACCAAACTTTTTCACAGAAAGGACACCAAGCATGAGTATCTCGATAAAGCAAAACAGAGGCTTTTTCTCCAGGGTTTAGTCGTTCGAGATAACTAGATATTGTTGCCGTGCCAGGACTTTGATCTTTTCTTAATATCCATTTTGCTGTGGTATTTTGTTGAGCAAACTGTTGCAATTCTTCCCAGTTAGGAACAGGTTGGTTATGGGATACATCTATTACCATTGGTAAATTTAATCTTTTCTAGTGTATGAGCGATTAATTTTCAATTATATAGCAGTTTCCTACTTGATGAAGTACATATATTTATGGTTTTAGGGAGTAGGGGAGTCGGCAAAAAATTTCATTCCGTCGGTTGTACCACTTTAACCTGGAATCTGCCTTATCATCAAGCAAAAAAAAAGCAGACTTTCATTAATTGATAATTGATAATTGATAATTACCTCTCCCTTTTAGGGAGAGGATTGAAACAAAGGCAGAAAAGATTTATTTTTTTCCCCTTGAAAGGGGAGGCTTTAAACCTGAATGGTCTAATTATTTAATTGTTTAATTATTAATTATTTCGGTAATTGTATTATTCTCTAATTTTTTTAGGAGATTATTATAATGAATAAAACACTATAAATTAACATATTTGATAGATATAGTCAATTTTTTTTGACAGTTGTACATCTAGAAAATGTGGGAATGGTAATATAAATATTGTCCTCTAATTCTAGCCTCCCTACACTAAAGTGAAAGTAATTCCCTAGAAAAAAATTAAAAATGACGGTCTAACTTAGCCAGGCGGATTTATCCCCTGGTTGAATAACAAAACGTGGGTAATAAAGCGCAGTAAAAGTTTGGTATAATTGTGAAGGGCGAGTCATAACAAGGTTTGTCACCATAGAATCCAGGTTGTTTGAACCCTTGGAGATGTCAAATTCAACTTTTAGTCCTCATTAACAAGGAAAATTACAATGGGTTACTTCTCTAGATTTTCAAAGCTTAAAAATCCTTATCCAAAACCACTAATTGTTATACTACTTGGTTTAACAGTTGCTTTTTTAAACACAGGTTGTATTGGAAATTCTCAATCTGATTCTAATAAATCGTCAAGCAACAATCTTAATTCGCCAGTTGATCCCGCAGAAAACTCACAGCAACAACTGAGCAGTTTAAGTATCGTCATGATTCCGTCCCAAAATTCGGAGGAGCAAAAGGAGAAGCGCGAACTTTTTGGTGATTATCTCGAAGAAAAATTAGGATTGCCCGTTAACATTCAAATTCCTGAAAACTATGACACAGCAATTGATTTAATTGCAGAGGGAAAAGTGCAAATGGCTTATTTAGGACCATTTTCCTATGTTAAAGCTAAACAACGGAATTCCAAGCTTGAACCTATCGTTGCCTATATTGATAGAAGAACGGGACGACCTTCGTATACCAGTACAATTGTTGCTAATACTGAGAGTGGAATTAAAACGATCGAAGATTTAAAAGGGAAACGTTTTGGTTTTGTCAATCAATCATCAACGTCTGGATATCTCGTTCCTCTGTCTCATCTAGTCAGCCAGAATATCGATCCAGAAAAGGACTTCACAGAAGTTCTGTATATGGGTAGCCACAACAAAAATGCTGCGGCTTTGGAAGCTGGAAAGATTGATGCAGCGGGTATTAATAAACCGACTTATTTGAACGCTCAAAAATCAGGACAACTCTCTCCAGAAAAATATCAACTGCTCTGGGAATCAGATCCCATTCCTAATGCACCCATTGTGATATCAAGAGAACTACCAGCAGATTTTAGATCTAATTTACAGAAAGCATTAATTAATGCGCCACCAGA
This sequence comes from Dapis hubbardiae BLCC-M172, assembly GCF_050016015.1. NCBI lineage: Bacteria > Bacillati > Cyanobacteriota > Cyanophyceae > Oscillatoriales > Microcoleaceae > Dapis > Dapis hubbardiae. Next base: position 20,911 of record NZ_JBNHEQ010000335.1, on the reverse strand, counting down.
TCTGGCAGCTCTGAGTGGTGCTAAGTCAGATGGCTATACTCTAGTTCAAGATCGAGATTATGAACCTATTAGAGAATTGCAAAGGACATTAGGACTCAAAACTGCTGAGTAGAATGGCATGAAGATCACGACTAAATTCATTAGCTCATCTGTGGCAGTTGTTGTGCTCATTACTCTGGTGATGAGTGGGAGTTCTTTTTTGATCGGAAAAGCGGAGAAATCGGTAAAGGTAAGTCGCGTTAAAACCAGACAGGCGATCGACATGGGGATGTACTTGGATATTTCCTTACAGAATCAAGTCGTAGCACTCAAAGATTTTCTGATGTTAAATCGTAACCCTGCTGAGATGACGAAATATCATAAAGCAATGTCTAACTTTCTGATCACGTTGAACGATCTAGAGTTGCTGATGTCGGAGAGTGAAGAAATATCCTTAATTCGTCGTCGCTATCACCATCTCGTCCGTCTGGCAAACGACCTAGGCGATACTCCTTCTAGCTTTGCCCAACTTCAACAAGATGTCAGAGCGATCAATTCTTTTAGCGAAGATATCGAATTTTACATCAACTTATTGATTGATCAAACCCGACAGCAAGAATCTCTAACTCAGCAGCAAGTCAGTAAATTTAAACAAACAGTTTTAGTGATTCAATGTATAGTCATGGCTATTATTATTGCGATCTTGTTTGGTCAGTTTAAATTGATTTTACTGCCAGTCATCCATTCTATCGAAAAACTACAGCAAGGTGCAACAAATATTGGTCAAGGGGATTTAACATATCGTCTGAACATCAGAACTGGAGACGAAATTGAGCAACTAGCTCTTAAGTTTAATTATATGGCAACGAAATTAGACAGCTCCTATCAACAACTAGAACGAGAAAAAGAAAAAGCTGAAGTTGCCAATAAAGCCAAAAGTGAATTTCTCTCTAACATGAGTCACGAACTGCGGACTCCTCTCAACGGCATCCTTGGTTACGCTCAAATTCTCAGCCGTACCAAAGCCTTCTCGGGAAAAGGGCAGCATGGGGTTCGCATCATTCACCAGTGCGGAAGCCATCTTCTGACCCTGATTAATGATATTCTTGACTTGTCAAAAATTGAGGCTCGTAAACTAGAACTGGCTCCCCAAGCACAACATTTCCCTTCCATGCTGGAAAGCGTGTTTGAAATCTGTCGCATTCGAGCCGAACAGAAGGGGATTGAGTTTATTTATCAACCCGAACCAAACTTGCCAGAAGGAATCTCGGTTGATGAGAAACGGTTGCGTCAAGTGTTAATTAATCTAGTCGGTAATGCTATCAAATTTACTGACCAAGGATCGGTGACGCTAAAGGTTTCCATGCTCGAACAACAACCAGATCCAAATTTAAGACGTATCCAGTTTCAAATCGAAGATACTGGTGTAGGTATTGCCCCCGAACAGTTGAAAAAACTATTTCAAACTTTTCAACAAGTCGGCGATCGCGATAGGCGAGCGGAGGGAACGGGACTGGGACTGGCTATCAGTCAAAAGATTGTACAACTAATGGGCGGGCAGATTAAAGTGACGAGTCAGTTGGGTGTGGGCAGCAATTTTTACTTTGAAGTAGACTTGCCACTCGCCTCATATTGGGTACAGCAAAGAACGAGTAGTGAGGGTCAAACAATTATTGGTTATGAGGGAAAGCGTCTTCACTTGCTCGTTATTGATGATCATTGGGAGAACCGAGGAGTATTGGTTAACCTGCTCGAACCCCTTGGTTTTGAAGTCAGTGAAGCTGAGGATGGACGGCAGGGAATTGAACAAATGGAAGCCTTGCCACCTGACTTGGTAATTACTGACTTGGTAATGCCTGTGATGGACGGCTTTGAGATGCTGAAACGAGTGCGACACTCTGAAACACTGAAACACCATAAAATTATTGTCTCATCAGCGTCAGTCGCACAGCTAGATCGACAAATGGCAATTGATTGTGGGGGTGATGCCTTTTTGAACAAACCCGTTGATGCCAAAGAGTTGTTCGCCATCCTAGCAAAGCAGCTTGACTTGGAATGGCGCTACGAACTATCAGAGGATGCAACGGATGCTCAGTCGCCATCAAACTCTGCCAACACGGATGACTCTCAGAACATTGTTCTACCACCCCCAGAAGTGTTGCAATCATTCTTTAAGCTAGCCCAACAAGGAAAAGTGACAAAACTCCGGAAAAATTTAGAGAGCTTAACTGAGAGTGATGAAAGCTATCGTAACTTTACAACTCTCATTCTTACACTGACAGAACAATTCAAGTTTGAGGAGATTGAGACGGTATTAAAACAGTATTTGACAGATAGGAGCAGTTGTGGATAACAGAGAAATTCTTGTCGTCGATGACACAGTAGCAAATCTAGACGTGGTTACCGAAGTTCTAGAATATGCAGGCTATGATGTAGCAATGGCAATGGATGGCGAACGCGCCCTCAAATTGGTGAAGGCCAACCCACCAGATTTAATAAAGCACGAAAAAACTTAAATTTCCTAATATTTTAAGGGAGGAGTCAGAAGTCAGGAAGGAAGAAACAAGAAAGAAGAAGGAAAAGGAAGAGGAAGAAGAGGAGAAGAAGGAGAAAGTAGCGTTGGTAAATGATTGTATGATTTTTAGTAGTCGTAGGGGCGTTTTGCTATCGCACAACTCCGTTAACGCTACGCGACATATAAAACGTTTGCGGAGCATTCCGATAGGAAAGTTGTGCGTAGCTAATGGCCATTAGCTACGCACAACTTCGTTAACGCCCGTACAGGAATCAGTAGTTAAAACAGTTTTTTTCCTTACTATTAATCTGATTCCCATACAAATTTCATACCTTATTTCACCAATTATACTTTCTTTCTCCTCTCTTCCCTCCTGACTCCTGACTCTGTACGGACGTTGCATGCAACGTCCCTACCTCCTGACTCCTCCCTCGTTTATTTATAACTATTCAACCGGACATGATATAACAGGCCATTTGTCACAGGCGATACTGCTGAAACACATCTCTGGCAGCACGATGCAACAATGAATGAGTGTAAACCAATGAATTCATATCCTTAGTATACCCGCCACCAATAACGCAAGCGACGGGATAACCTGTTCCTACACAGGTACTCAATACTTGCATCTCCCGCCGAAATATTCCTGTATCTGTCAAAGCTAATTTTCCCAAAGCATCATGGATATGGGTATCGACTCCCGCATCATACAACACCAAATCTGGCTTGACTTCTGACAGCAAATCTGGTAAATATTCCGCTAATGTCTGGAGATAGCGATCGTCATCCATTCCCTCTGGCAACGGGACATCTAAATCGCTAATTTGTTTTCTACTAGGAAAGTTAATACCACAGTGCATGGAAAATGTAAATACACTAGAATCATTTTGAAATATCCAGGCAGTGCCGTCACCTTGATGCACATCTAAATCTACTATTAGGATTTTTTTGGCTAATCCTAATTTTTGGATGACACGAGCAGCGATCGCTAAATCGTTAAAAATACAAAACCCAGATCCATAACTGGGGAACGCATGATGGGTACCACCAGCAGTATTGCAAGCTAAACCATGCTTCAGTGCTAACTGTGCTGTTAATATTGCACCACCCACAGCAATGCAAGTTCGATTTGCTAATGGTTGACTCCAGGGTAAACCGATCCGTCTTTGTGCTTTTGGGTCTAAAGTACCATTACAATATCCTTCTATATAATCGCGATGATGTACTAATTCTATCAATTCTAAAGGTGGGAAATTAGGGGTAAAAAAATGGGATTTATTTGTTACTTTATCTGCTAGTAACATTTCATAAAGTAGTTTAAATTTTGCCATCGGAAAACGATGACCAGGTGGCATTGGTGCAACATAATTAGGATGATAAATAATTGGTAAATTCATTAATTAAGGGAGTAGGGAGTAGGAAATAGGCAATACTAGCTATTAGCTTTTAATATTTCCTGACAGTATAGTTAACCTCCTGCAGAAGCACTGACTCTTGGCTCCTACGGAATGCTTCACAAATACTTTTCATGTCGGCGACAGCAGAAAACTGAAACGTTAACAGCTTTTAGAGCTAGGGTTTAAATCTCCTTCTAATTCTAAACGTTTACTGCTGACTGTTGATTGCTTATTATTAAATATTACATTTTATTAGTTTATCCATCAGATAATGATAGGGAGCAAGTGCAGCACTTGTTCTTTGACGATGGGGAGCGGGAAGATGACCTTTTGGTGAATTTTCGGGAAAATCAAAGGCTAGCTGATCATATTTTAACCACTTATCTTTTTGATACCATCCAACAGTTTTGCCAAAAAGTTTATAGGCTTCCTCTTGAAAATTTATTGGCTTATTTCCTGTTTCTAAATAGATTGGTTTTTGTACAGTAAAACCAAAATATCCATTAGAATTTTTTACCCAAAGTTGGTCTATTTTCTTGAGGTCTGAACAAGGAAATTTAGAGATTGAAACAGGATTTAACCATGCTTCTGATTTTCGGTTAGCAACTTGAAGCATAATATTTTCTGTTTCCATATCTGCTTCTTTCCACTTTCCTTCTGCAAGCAGCTTTTCTAGTTTAGAGTAATCTGCGTTTGATGCACTCCAGACTTTAATAGTTTTGTCATCGCTACTACTAATAATATGCTGCCTGTCGGCACTTATAGCAATAGATGTAACCACCCATTGATGACCAGTGAGAGTGGCTTTGAGATTGCCAGTTGCTAAATCCCAAATTTTGATAGTCTTGTCTTCGCTACCACTAACAATAGTTTTACTATCTGAGCTAATAGCAACAGACCAAACCTCCTTACTATGACCAGTGAGAGTCTGTTTGAGACTACCCGATGCCAAATCCCAAACTTTAATCGTACCGTCAGCGCTACCACTAACAATAGTTTCCCCATCTGAGCTGATAGCAACAGAAAAAACTTGGTCATTATGATCGGTGAGAGTAGCTTTGAGGTCTCCTGTTGTTAAATCCCAAACCTTAATCGTACCATCACCACTACCACTAACAATAGTTTTTGCGTCGGGACTGATGGCAACAGAATAAACAACATTACTGTGAGCAGTAATAGTGATTTTAGAAGTGCCTGTTGCTAAATCCCAAACCCTAATCGTACCATCAGCACTACCACTAATAATATTCTGGTTTTCAGGGTTGAACGCAACAGAATAAACCGAGTTGCTATGACCATTCAGAGTAGTTTTGAGAGTTCCTGTTACTAAATCCCAAATCTTAATTGTGCCGTCAGCGCTACCACTAATAATAGTTTTTTCATTAGGATTAATAGCTACTGAAAAAACTCGATCGCTATTATCAGATATAGTCCCCTTGAGACTACCAGTTGCTAAATCCCAGACCTTGATGGTTTTGTCATAGCTACCACTAACAATAGTCTGTCCATCTAGACTGATGGCAACAGAACGCACCCAGTCATTATGACCAGTAAGAGTGTTAATTTCAGAAATATTTGTGGCGTAGGAGATACTATTACGGTTTGGTGAAGGTAAAAATTTTTCCCCCTTGCTGAGAAGTTTTTCTCTAATTTTTATTTTGGGATCGTTGGGGCGAGGTGGTATGGGTGGTATGGGTGGTGGTAAAAGTTTTTCCTGGTCTTGATCGTTGAGGGTAGGTGATGGTGAAGATGTTTCTTTTTGCCTAAGAATATTAGGAATAATAATAATAGAAGCAAGAATAGCACCGCCAGCAATACCTAAGCCTATTTTGACCCAACTGCGGGGGAGAGTTAGTGAAGGTTGTGGGATAAATGACGGTGAACCAGAAGGAGGAATAGTTGGTTGTTCATTATTAACCTGATTTTTATGTATTAAAACAGTTTCTAGCTGAGATTGACTATTAACATAATTATCATCATTTAATTCGACCATTATTTCATCAATAGTTTGATAACGATGCCTCCAATAATCGGCAAACATTTTATCTAGAACTCTACCCAATTTTTGGCTGACATTAACTTGGTTTTTCCAGATAAGTTCACCAGTTGATTCGTCTTTAGGTAATCGACTTGCTGGCGTTCCTGTTAATGCTTCAATAGTCATCATTCCCACAGCATAAATATCGCTACAAAACCTCGGTTGACCTGCTGCTTGTTCGCTGGGCATATATCCAGGAGTTCCTACTGCTATTGTGTGAGTTGTATGACCTCCAGTTGTTACAGTTAATCCTTTAATTTCTTTGACTGCTCCAAAGTCAATTAAAACTATTTTTCCATCAGATTTTCTCCTCATAATATTTTGGGGTTTTAAGTCACGATGAATTACATTTTGTTGATGTACATACTTTAAAACTTCTAAGATTTCAGTTAATAGTTTAATTGCTTGTTCTTCACTAATTTTTTGCCCTAGATAAATCTCTTTTGTGAGGTCGTTACCTTGAATAAATTCCTGAACGAGATAAAATTGTCCGCCCTCTTCAAAGTAGGCAAATAATCTGGGGATTTGAGAATGTTCTCCCAGACGTTGTAATGTTATTGCTTCTTTTTTAAATAAAGTTTTAGCAATTTGAAACACTTGTGGTCTGGGGTCTGATGGAGCTAATTGTTTAACAACACATTTAGGATGATTGGGAAGGTCTAGATCGGTAGCTAAATAAGTGGTGCCAAAACCACCTTTGCCTAACTCTGATAAAATTTTATAGCGGTGTCTAAGTGTTTTGCTAGTCATTGTTTTTTTGATGAATTTATATCAATTTTTAGGAGTCAGGAATCAGAAAATAAGTTACAGTAGTTTAATATTCTCAATATTTTCAGGCCAATTTATTCTTTATAGCGCTACGCGCTAGGGAATAGGGAATAGGGAGTAGGGAATAGTAAATTGTCAAAGGGTTTTTCGTATAGGGAAAAGCTCCGCTAACAGGATTTAGAAATGTCCTAACCTTAATGCATAGGGCTATAATTATTCGCTCATTTTACCGAAAAAATGGGTCTAAAGCCTCGCCCTTATAGGACGACTTTCTTTGTGGAAATATTTTTCAAATAATTGTTTTATCTGAGGAAATATGTGATAAAATAATACTATAGAAACAAAAAAGATAGCAATGTTAGTCAGAGAGGCCAAGTTATTAAAAGGGACATCAAATCAATATAAATCCTTGGATGAAGCTATCAGGACAGCACAGTTTATTAGAAATAAAGCTGTCAGATATTGGATGGACAACCAAGGAGTAGATAAGTCACGTTTATACAAACTGAGTAAAGAATTAGCTAGTGAATTTGCTTTTGCAAACAAATTAAATTCATCAGCTAGACAAGCCTCAGTAGAAGTAGCTTGGACTTCAATTAGCCACTTTTATCGTCGCTGCATTTGAAGGAGCAAAAAAGAAAGGGTATCCTAAATTTAAAAAGCATTGTCGGTCTGTAGAATATAAACAATCTGGCTGGAAACTGTCAGACGATTGTATGTTTATAACTTTCACCGATAAGTTTAAATCTGGCAAGTTTTCTCTATATTGTAATTCAAAAACAAGAGAAGATTTGTTTAGGTTAAAAATTAATCGGGTGAGAATAGTTAGACGTGCAGATGGGTATTATTGTCAATTTTGTTTAGACGCCAATAGAAAAGAAGCAGGAAATTATACTGGTGATGTTATAGGTATTGATTTAGGGTTAAAATATTTCTACAAAGACCAAAATGATAATGCTGTTGTTTATCCTCAATATTTGAGGAAGTCAGAGAAAAAATTAAAACGTCGGCAACGACAGTTAAGTAAAAAGTTTGTGAAAGGCAAAAAACCTCAATCAAACAACAATTATCACAAGGCCAGAAAGAGACTTGGGTTATGTCACTTGAAGGTGAGTAGGCAACGTAAAGACTGGAGCATTAAACAAGCTATGGCTACGCCACGCTTCGCGAACGGTGCGTAGTGGCATCTAACGATGTTGTTGTCTATGAAGACCTGAAGATACAAAACATGGTCAAAAACCATCATTTGGCAAAGTCAATATCTGACGCATCGTGGTATCAATTCACTCAATGGCTAGAATATTATGGAAAAATTTGGGATAAGGTAGTTGTTGCGGTGAATCCCAAATACACTTCGCAAGATTGTTCTAATTGTGGGCATAGAGTTTTAAAAACTTTGTCAACTCGTACTCATGTTTGCCCTAACTGCCAAACTGAAATATGCCGTGACACTAACGCAGCACGAAATATTTTGAGCCGTGGATTGGAAATAATAGGCATTGAGTGGAATCAAGGTACCGTAGGGCATACGGGAACCTCCTAGTAATAGGGAACGCTTTGGGAGATAACGGCCTCTGCTAATGATGGGCAACTTGCCGATCGTAAGTTGTGTCGATGAGCAAAGAATCACATAAGCGTGAGAATCCCCGTGCCTGACAGCCGGGGAGTATGTCAAAAGAAATACAGGAAAGCCACACTCAACTACATTATTAATTATTAGCTAAAAAATATATTTTTGCTCTAACTCTTCTTGACTTTCACGGGCGATAGGCTCCCCTATCTGACTTCTGACTTCCTTAAGGCTTAAGAGGTACAAAGTCATAGCGATCGCCAATCTTCACAACTTCTACTAATTGAATATCACCATCATAGTCACCAGAGTCTAAAAATTTCACTGCTCTCAATGCTCCAGGTGTAGAAAAGTTTGATGATAACTCCTCCCGAACACCTTCACGAGTTGGTTGAGCTTGATCGTCGATTGCTTTCCCAAGAGCTTGAAGTGCATCATACGCACTAATTGTTCGCCAATTCACGCTTGAAGTTCCCCACAGCTTTTGAGAGCGTTCTGGAAAATCTGAACCTGCTTCATTTACTTCAATATCCCATGCTATAGCTACAATCATTCCTACAGCACTATCTCGACCTTTCTCAAGAGTCTTTGCAGAGTAAACTTCATCCCCACCTAATACTGGTAAATTCCGTTCTACTAAACTTACCCAAACTTACCCATGCGGGAATTGCATGAGCTTTGGAGCTAGCTTCCTGTTTCACTGAAGACCACTGACCGCAGTCTGTTACACATCTTCTCCACAGGCTTAAAATCGGTGAGAACTCCACCTACTCCCAAACATAGTTTTCTAGGTTAACAGCAGCATTAAAGTCTCTGTCAGCAGTAAATCCACAGTCAGCACAATTATAAGTTCTCTCATGCAAAGGCATTTTCTGTTGATGCCCACAGTTTGAACATATTTGAGAACTTGGATAAAATCTATCAGCTATTATTAGCTCACTGCCATACCACTCACACTTGTATATAAGCTGACGCTTAAACTCATAAAAGCCACAATCTGCTATAGCACTTGCCAGTTTATGATTTTTGAGCATTCCACTTACGTTCAAATCTTCTATCACTATGGTGCTGTGGTTTTTGGCTAACCATGTTGTGAGTTTATGGAGTGCATCTGCTCTGATATCAGCTACTTTTTTATGAGTCTTGGCTAGTTTTTTTATGGCTTTGGCTCTGTTAAAGGACCCAGGCTCTTTTTTGTTGACACGACGTTGATAACGAGTTAGTCGTTTTTTTGCTTGCTTATAGGCTTTAACGTTAGCAAATTTAGTTCCATCACTACAAGTTGCTAGAGTATTTATGCCTACATCTACACCAATAAGCTCTCGTTTTTTTCTACTAGGGTTGGCTTGAGCATCATCATCATATTTAAAACTAATGTACCATTCACCTGCGCGTTTGGATATTCTCACATTTTTGACTGGCACTGAAGGTAAGATTTCATACGTTTTTACTACTCCTATTCTTGGTAGCTGTATGTAGTTTCCTTTCAAAATTTTAATACTTCCTTCTAAGTAGAAACTATCTTTTTTCCCTTTTTTCTTAAAGTTCGGAAATCCATGTTTAGGAACAGTTAAAAAGTTTTTAAATGCTCTATCTAAATCTCTTAAGGCTTGCTGGGGGGCACACTTTGATACTTCATAATACCAGGGATTTTCACTTTTAACTTCATCAACCAGACGTTTATGCAAGGTAATTGCACTAGGTCGTTTTTTCGTTAATTGATATTCCTTGATAGAAGTAGTTAATCCCCAGTTATAAGCATGGCGAGACACACCTGCGTGTTTGGCAAGTATTGTTTTTTGGTAATTGTTAACTTTTAACTTGGTCTTAATTGATTTCATTTGAGCTAGTAAGCCATAAAAAAAGTTTTTGATAATTATTTAGCATGACTTTAATGTATGATAGCAAATAATCTAATCAGCATATTTTCAATATTTATTAATATTTGTTTAATTTTGTCCAATTATTTGCTTTCAGTAGTTAACCCTATCTCAGAGATAAATTCTTGACTTAGCGATTTGCTGTACTTGCTATCTGAGTTATAAAATACCACTGCTTTTACTGAGTTTAACTCAGTCTGAGCATATTTTGCTAAAGCTTTGCAACTGCTCGATCGTTAAGTACGGTGCGAAAAAAATTTAGGTTTACCTGCTGCTTGTTCACTAGGCATATATCCATGAGTTCCCACTGCTATTGTTGTAGTTGTATGACCTTGACTTGTTACAGTTAATCCTTTAATTTCTTTGACTGCCCCAAAATCTATTAAGACAATTTTGCCATCAGATTTTCTCCGCATAATATTCTGAAGTTTTAAGTCACGATGAATTACATTTTGTTGATGTACATATTTTAAAACCTCTAATATTTCAGTTAATAATTTAGCGACCTCATTTTCTGTAAATATTCTTTGAGAATCAATCTCTTTTGCTAAGTCATTTCCTTCAATAAATTCTACTAAATAAAATTTTCCTTCCTCTTCAAAATAGTCAAAAAATTTAGGTATTTGATTATGTTTTCCCAAGTTTTGTAAAGTTTTTGCTTCTTTTTCAAATAATTTTTTAGCCACTTGAAAAACTTTCGGTCTGGGGTCTGATGGAGCTAATTGTTTTACAACACATTGAGGTTGATTAGGAAGGTCTAAATCAACTGCTAGGTAAGTAGTTCCAAAGCTACCTTTTCCTAACTCTGATATAATTTTATAACGATTGATAAGTATTTTGTTAGTCATTGTTTTTCTGATGAAGTTATAGCGCTATGCATAAGTTAAAAGTCAGTAGGGGCGAATGGCCATTCGCCCCTACAAAAGCTATTCGCCCCTACAAAAGTAATTTCTGAGTGAGTTTGAGCATTTAGCTAGAAAATATACCTTTGCTCTAACTCTTCTCGACTTTCACAGGCGATCGCCTCTCCATCTACTAAGGACAATTTTTTGCTAATTTCCCGCAAACCAGATATAGCTTCTCTTGCTTTTTGTTTATCAAAATTGAGGTGGAATTTCTTGAAGACTGAATTTAAGTAATCTTTAAGGCTCAAATATTTATGGGTAAATTTAATTTTTGAGCTTCTTTTGCTAGGCGATGGTAGTTTTGGGAACTTAATTTTATAGTTAGTAATTTGGATTCACTCATAATTGCTTTATTGAAAAAAAATATTACTTTAAATTATAGTATAGTAAGATCATGTCCGGATAATCGGGGAAGTCAGCAATTTTGGTTTTTCATCTTGCAAAAGTTCTTTTAAGATTACAATAACTTTTTGGTTTAAGCTGCAATTATTTTGATTAGCTAATTGTTGAATTTTTGCCATTAATTCATCAGGTAAATCATTAATTGTGAGGTTTGCCATAATTATTTTCTTGATTTTTTTAGTTTGATTTACATTTTAAGATTTTAACTAATTAATACTAACTCTGGTTATTAAAGTTAAAGATTGGCGGAGTCATTGCGAGTGGAAAGGAGTGGAAGGAAGCAATCTCTGGTAGTTTTGAAGATGGCTTCGGGGGGTTGAAATTTATGCGATAGACTTTGGTTTTTTTGTACCCCCTCGCCATGACAATTAAGTTCATTTAATTGGGGGAGTCATTGCGAGTGGAACGGAGTGGAGGGAAGCAATCTCTGGTAGTTTTGAAGATGGCTTCGGGGGGTTGAAATTTATGCGATAGACTTTGGTTTTTTTGTACCCCCTCGCCATGACAATTAAGTTCATTTAATTGGGGGAGTCATTGCGAGTGGAACGGAGTGGAAGGAAGCAATCTTTAGTAGTTTTGAAGATGGCTTCGGGGGGTGGAAATTTACTGGGTAGACTTTGGTTTTTTTGTACCCCCTCGCAATGACAATTGGGGGAGTCATTGAGAGTGGAACGGAGTGGAAGGAAGCAATCTTTAGTAGTTTTGAAGATGGCTTCGGGGGGTGGAAATTTACTGGGTAGACTTTGGTTTTTTTGTACCCCCTCGCAATGACAATTGGGGGAGTCATTGAGAGTGGAACGGAGTGGAAGGAAGCAATCTTTAGTAGTTTTGAAGATGGCTTCGGGGGGTGGAAATTTACTGGGTAGACTTTTGGTTTTTTGTACCCCCTCGCAATGACAATTAAGTTCATATTTTAATCGCAGGTGAAACGGAGTGGGGGTAAAAATTCTCAGTGTCAGGTATCGAAATGTTGAAATCAAGAAAACTCCCTACAAATTACTTCCTAAAACTTTTTTCTGTTGATTAATCAAAGGCTTATATGTTATGATGCTTACCAAGTTTTTTTGAGAGAGTTAATTTTAATCTTTTACATTAACTTCTATAGGCTAATTTCCCTTTATTTCAGGATATTCAAAGATGAAGAATTTTGATAATTAATAAAATTATAGATATCAATATATAGCAATTGCCACAGTTATCAGGCACATTTACGATCCCCCCTGCCCCCCTTAAAAAGGGGGGCAGGGGGGATCTTATGTAGGTTAATTTCCCTTTATTTAAGGATATTAAAGATGAAGAATTTTGATAATCAAGAAACTGTTTGTCAACTAAGAAAAACCTCTCTCCTACGAGGAGAGAGGCTTATTAATCCCCATTCCTTTGTAGGGAAGGGGAGCAGGGTGGTTAGGTTTTTGTGATTCATCAGTTCCATGCAGCACTTCTCAAACAGCTTCTCAAAAAATATACACATCAATATTTAGTAGGGGCGGGTTTAACCGAAAACCTTGATATAAACCCCATCTAGTTATCAAAACCCGCCCTCTTATTATTTAAACTAGGACTTACGCACCAGACCATATATATAGGGTTCAAAACTATAACGTTATAGTTTTTAAACTCTATGTATAGTACCTTTGCATAAGTAACGAATTAATACCTCCTAACCTCTAACTTCTGACTTTTGACTTTTGACTTCTGACTTCTAAAAGCTTCATACTTTGCCAAGATAAGAGAAAATCAATAACAGGGGCAAGTTAGTAAACTGTCCCTAAAAATTAGTAAACTTACCCAAAATTCTTAGATACTAGATTTATAACCAATAGTTTTAGAAAGTAAACAATGACCACATCTGCAAAATCTCCCACCTCTCCCAATTCTTGGCAAATGAGCGATCGCGAATCTGCCAATCTCCAAACAGTCACTCTCTACGATTCTGTTCAATCTCTCTCGGAAATATGGCCTAAAGCTGTCCAATATTTCGGCAAAACTACTGCCCTCCATGACCCCCACGTTAAACCAGAAGTAAAATTTACCTACGAACAACTGAACGAACAAATTCAAAAATTTGCTACTGGTTTACAAGCTTTGGGAGTTGTGTCCACAGAAAATGGCACATCTATCCCTTCAAGAGTGGCCTTATTTGCTGATAATAGTCCCCGGTGGATGATTGCTGACCAAGGCATTATTATGGCGGGTGGAGCAGATGTCGTTAGAAGTGGAACTGCTGATATAGAAGAATTGGTTTACATTCTTCAAGATAGTGGTAGTGTTAGTTTGGTCGTGGAAAATTTGGCCTTGTTGCAGAAATTGAGCGATCGCCTCCAAGACTTACCTATACATTTAATTATTCTGCTATCTGAGGAAGACCCAAATTCTGACGCAAATCTACCAGTGGTCAAATTTTCCCAAGTTATTGCCGCAGGGGAAGAAAATTCTCTCAAACCAACTAATCAAAATCTGGAAACTCTGGCTACCCTACTCTACACTTCTGGAACTACTGGTAAACCGAAGGGAGTAATGCTCACCCACGGCAACCTACTTTATCAAATTAACCTGCTTGGCACAATCATTCAACCCAACCCAGGAGAAGTTACCCTGAGTATTCTGCCAACTTGGCATACTTTTGGACGCATAGGGGAATATTTTTCTCTCTCCCAAGGTTGTACCCAAATTTATACTAATAAGCGTTATTTGAAAAAAGATTTCCAAGAATATAAACCCCACTACGTCTTCTGTGTTCCCAGGGTTTGGGAATTAATTTATGAGGGAGTACAAAAACAGCTCAGGGAACAACCAGCAAGTAAACAAAAATTAGCCAACTTTTTCTTCGGTATAAGTCAGCAATACATCACAGCTAGGCGTATTAGTCAAGGGTTAGTTTTACAACTTGACAAACCTTCTCAGTCTGAGAAATTCTTGGCAAGTTTAAAGAGTTGCCTATTATTGCCTCTTCATATTTTGGGAGAAAAAATTATTTATCAAAAAATCCGTCAAGCTACGGGAGGTCGGTTAAAATTTGCCGTGAGTGGGGGTGGTTCCCTGGCAATGCACTTAGAAAATTTCTTTGAAGCGGTTGGTATAGGTTTATTGGTGGGATATGGTTTAACAGAAACTTCCCCAGTTTTGACCGCCCGACACTATTGGGAAAATCTGCGGGGGTCTGCTGGAAGACCTATTCCGGGGGCTGAGATTAAAATAGTTGACCCAGAAAGTGGCAAAACTTTATCTCCTGGTGAGAAAGGAATAGTTTTAGCCCGGGGTCCACAAATTATGGCGGGTTATTATCAAAATCCTGAAGCGACTAACAAAGCTATTAACTCAGAGGGTTGGTTTAATACTGGGGATATCGGTTGGATGACTCCTAGAAATGATTTAGTCTTAACGGGGCGGGCAAAAGATACAATTGTTTTGACTAATGGAGAAAATATTGAACCTCAGCCTATTGAAGATGCTTGTGTCCGTAGTCAATATATAGACCAAATTATGTTGGTGGGACAAGACCAGAAATATTTGGGTGCTGTAATTGTACCTAATATTGAGGCTGTGGAAGAGTGGGCTGCCCAATCTAATCCTTCTGAGTCTGAACCCAAGATTAATTGGGAAAGTCAGGAGGTTCAAGAGTTATTCCGTCAAGAGTTGAATCGAGAAGTAAAAAATCGCCCCGGATATAGGCCAGATGACCGTATTGGTCCTTTTCGCTTGATTCTGGAGCCGTTTACGATTGAGAATGGCATGACAACTCAAACAATGAAGATTAAACGTCCGGTTGTTACGGAACATTACCGCGATATGATTAACAGAATGTTTGATTAATGACTATTGTGGATTTTGGATTTTTTATCTCAATTTAGATGCTCTGAAATCTTAAAGTCTATAGTCAATTTTCTCGCGCGTATTTGTAAACACAAAAGAAACTAACAAGAACAATTTTATGGAGTATTCTCAAACACAATTACTTCTAAAGCGAGCGATTAATGTTAAAGTAGTCGTTACCCCACGCTGGAAAGAAGAAGCTCAACAACAATTACAAAGCCAAATTAATAATTTAGATAGTCAATTACAACAGCTAGAAATGCAAGGGCAAAAGGCAATTTCTGAAATTCAAAAGCAAAGCGTACAACCTCCTGGTCCTCAAGTACAACAGCAGATTGAGAATATTCAACTTCAGGTAAATCAAAAGAAAAATGAGCTTTTGGAGCAGAAAAACCAAGCTCTACAACAACTACAACAAGTACAAACATTAGAATTAGAACAACAAGTTAGTCAGGGTCAAATTGAAAGTGTATTTACTGCCGATATTGGAGATAATTTGATCAAAAAAATGCAAGTAGAAATTCTGCTCCGGGATGGGGTTATTGAGGAAGTACGAGGTGAAGTTTAAACAGAAATAAGAAGTATAGAAAAGTATTTTTTATAGGAATATAGGGATAATTAGGAAAAAGAAAAATGGTATTTCATTAATGGATAATGGATAATTGATAATTACCTCTCCCTTTTAGGGAGAGGATTGACCAATAAGGAAAAGATTTATTTCTCTTGGTCGATTAGATATGGCGTTTAGCGTTCCGCACAACTTCGTTAATGCTCCGCAAACATGTCGGCTCAACCGCCGTTAACGGAGTTATGCGCCAGCAAAAACGACCGCTTTTTTTCCCTGAAAATGGGAGGCTTCAAGGCGTGAATTATCTAATTATTTAATTGCTTAATTATTAATTATTTCGGTAATAAATAATTAGGGTTTGCTGAAAAAAGTAGAGTGTGGGAAGAGTAGGAAGACAGAGAAAGTAGGAGAGTAATTGTCAAAGTAATTTTTCTACTATTGTCGGCCTAAAATCCTAAGTTTTTGGTAGCTTAAGCTTATTTATTTGCACTTTTTTTCAATCTAAAAAGCCTGAATCTCAAGAATTTCAATGTTTTGAGATTTAATCAGCAAGCCCTAATTAAATATTGGGAATTGATAGTATATTGGTTCTTAAATGAATTGAGATAAACCTACTTTTTGTCTTTTCCCTTTAATCTATAATCCCTGTTGCCTAAAATTTATTTATTACGTTCTAATTTCTTCTTCCATTGCAATCAACTAATAGCCAATCCCACAAATAAAGTTCCTCGAAATTCAGAATTTATTTGGGGTTGTAAATCAACTCAAAAAAATCTATATTTATTATTGAATAAAAGATAGTAGTTAGCAGATAAGTTTATTCTCATTATTTGGCTAACAGGATATAGAGAGGTTCTGAATTAACTCGAAGAAAACGGCATTAGGTATTAGATACTAGGTTTAAAATTCGCCCTTGGGTTCAGAATTTTTATCTAAATTCTGTAAGACTGGCGGATATTGGGGAGTGCTTTTCAAGCCTTCACTAAACATAAGATTTTCTGCTCTTTAAGAGCATCCCAGGTCTGAATTTCCCACTAATTAGGGTTTGCTGAAAAAGTCTTTTTTAAGGAGTAGGGGAGCTGGGGAGTAGGGGAGTGGGGGAGTGGGGGAGTGGGGGAGTAGTAGGGACGTTGCACAGGCAAAAATGCGTTCTCCGTTCCGGAATGCTCCGCTTTCCATCAGCAAAACGTCCCTACGGGAGTAATTTTTGGGGTACTCTCTTGACCTTGACCAAAATGCCCTCCTTTTTGATTTTTCGGGAACCGTGCATAAAGAGCTGAAAACTAGGTACTTTTTCCCGAGCTAAAAAGGCTAAAACCTTTATCTGTAAATGCTTTGATCTTTAATCAGCAAGCCCTAATTAATTCTGACTCCTGACTTCTTTTTCTATAGCATCACGCAAATAGGTGTTTGACATTTATAAATGCTTAAACTCAGTAAGGAATTAATTCTGACTTCTGACTTGCGCGTACCGCTATAGAATCCTATCTAAACAATTTGTCCACAAAAAAAACGACGGAAAACTAACATGATTAACGATATATTTATGCCCGCCCTTAGTTCCACCATGACTGAGGGTAAGATTGTTTCTTGGCAAAAATCTCCCGGTGATTGGGTGGAAAAAGGGGAAACAGTTTTAGTGGTTGAATCAGACAAGGCAGACATGGATGTGGAGTCCTTTTCCTCTGGATATTTGGCCACAATACTTGTAGCAGCCGGAGATGTTGCTCCAGTAGGTTCTGCCATTGCTTTGTTGGCCGAAACTGAAGCAGAAATTGAACAAGCTAAACAGCAAGGTGGAACTACAGAGAAGAAAGAAACTGCTGCTGCGACTGTTTCTAGCTCTGCAACTGCTGTTGCCACAGCTCCTGCTTCTATAGCAACAGAAGTCCAAGACAATTCGAGTCGTCGTAATGGACGGGTTATTGCTTCTCCTCGTGCTAAAAAGTTGGCCAAAGACTTGAAGGTAGATTTGAGTACCCTTAAAGGTAGTGGCCCTCACGGTCGTATTGTAGCGGAGGATGTGGAAATGGCGGCGGGTCGTACTCCTACCCCGGTAGCTGCACCAGTGAATATTGCTACTCCTGTTA
The DNA here is from genome assembly GCF_050016015.1 of Dapis hubbardiae BLCC-M172. Classification (NCBI taxonomy): domain Bacteria; kingdom Bacillati; phylum Cyanobacteriota; class Cyanophyceae; order Oscillatoriales; family Microcoleaceae; genus Dapis; species Dapis hubbardiae. The sequence goes on along the minus strand of NZ_JBNHEQ010000335.1, from coordinate 2,986 downwards.
TTCCTACTCAACCATCTATTCCAGCACCTTCACTGATACCATCTGCACCTCCTGCTCCGGTAACTCCTGGACAGGTTGTACCAATGAATACTCTGCAAAATGCAGTGGTGCGGAATATGATGACAAGTTTATCTGTGCCTACTTTCCATGTTGGTTATAAGATCGTCACAGATAATTTGGATGGGCTGTACAAACAGATTAAGTCTAAGGGTGTGACAATGACTGCTATTTTGGCAAAAGCAGTAGCAATGACTTTACAAAAACATCCTTTAGTGAATGCTGCTTATGTGGATCAAGGTATTCAGTATCCTTCTGGGATTAATATTGCTGTGGCTGTAGCAATGCCAGATGGTGGTTTGATTACACCAGTATTACAAAATGCTGACAAGATGGATATTTATTCTTTGTCTCGTACTTGGAAAGGTTTGGTAGATAAGGCGCGAGCAAAACAATTACAACCAGATGAGTATAGCACTGGTACGTTTACTCTATCTAATTTGGGAATGTTTGGCGTAGATACATTTGATGCTATTTTACCACCTGGTCAGGGTTCGATTTTAGCTATTGGTGCATCTCAACCTCAAGTAGTGGCAAATGCTGATGGGATGATTGGAGTTAAGCGCCAAATGCAGGTGAATATTACTTGTGACCACCGAATTATTTATGGTGCTGATGCTGCTGCTTTCTTGCAAGATTTGGCGAAGTTGATTGAAACTAATCCGCAGTCTTTGACTATGTAGTTGAGCATCAGCGATGGGGGGATGGGGTGATGGCGAGTGTGGGAGGTGTGGGGGGTGTGGGGAGTGTCGGTTGAAAGATCGACAAAAGGAATAAAGAGAAGAAATATCTAATTAATAGATAAGAGATTACTTCCTTCCACTCCATTCCAATCGCAATAACTTTACAGTTAGTGTTGATCCGGACATAAAATATAAAGCTTTCTTCCTCCCTCCTTCCTTCTTACTTCTTAGTTCCTACTTCTTACTTCTTACTTCTTACTTCCTACTTTTTCCTTCTTCCTTCTTACTTCTTAGTTTCTACTTTTTCCTTCTTACTTCTTGCTTCTTACTTCTTACTTCTTAGTTCCTACTTCTTCCTTCTTCCTTCTTCTTTACTTACTTTAAAAAAAAATCAATTATGAAAGCAGTTTTAATGACATCACCAGGGGCACCAGAAGTTTTACAAATAGAGAAAGTTGCTGACCCTGTAATTGAAAATGATAGAGAAATATTAGTTAGTTTAAAAGCTGCCGGGGTAAATCCTATTGATACTAAATTACGCACTCGTGGAACTTTTTATCCAGAGCAAATGCCAGCTATTTTAGGATGTGATGGAGCTGGTATTGTAACAGAAATTGGTAAAAATGTAAAAAAGTTTCAAGTCGGAGATGAGGTTTATTTTTGTAATAGTGGGATTGGATTAACTCCTGGAAATTATGCCGAATTAGCTGTTGTGGATGAAAGATTTGTCGCGAAAAAACCGACTTCTTTAAGCTTTGTTGAAGCTGCTGCTGCACCGTTAGTTTTAATTACTGCTTGGGAATCTTTATATGATAGGGGAAATTTGCAAGCTGGTAGAAAGGTGTTAATTCATGGTGGTGCAGGGGGTGTTGGTCATGTGGCTATACAGTTAGCAAAATTACAAGGTGCTGAGGTTGCTACTACTATTAGTTCAGAAGAAAAAGCAGATTTTGTTAAAAGTTTAGGTGTAGATTTAGCGATTTTTAAGAATACAGATTTTGTAGAAGCTATTTTAGATTGGACGAATGGAGAAGGGGTAGATTTGGCTTTTGATACTATTGGCGGAAAGGTTTTTTATGATACTATTCCAGCAGTTAAAGTTTATGGTGATTTAGTGACAATTTTAGAGCCAAATTATAGTTTAGGAAATTTGAAAGTTGCTAGACAAAGAAATCTCAGAATAGGGTTAGAGTTAATGTTAACTCCGATGATGAAAGGATTGACGGAAGCTCAAGAGGATCAAGCTAAAATTTTACAGCAATGTGGGCGGTTATTTGACCAAGGAAAGTTAAAGATTAATGTTAATAAAACTTTTGCTTTAGATGATGCAATGGAAGCTCATCGAATGTTAGAAGGAGGCTCGATGATTGGTAAGATTGTTTTGACTATTTAGGGTTTGCTGAAAAATTCTTATGGGTGAGGGTAGGAGTCAGGAGTCGTAGGGGCGTTTCATGTCGCTCCGCGAAACGGCCATGTGCTAACGCAAAGCTCCGCTTTATATGTCGCGCAGCAAAACGCCCGTACAGGAGTCAGAATGAATGGGAAATTTAGAGCTAGTAGGAGGAAGAATTATCCCTTTATTTTTCAGCCATAAGTCAACCCAAAATCCTAACTTTTTAAGTTCCCTAGAACGAAAATATTGTACTTTTTTCAGACTTAAAAAGGCTAAAACATTGTAAGCATTCAGCCGTCAGCTATCAGCCAGCCTCCTGCGGAGGAGCTGCGCTAACAGCTATGAGTTATTAACTTATCCTGTTTGGCAGTTTGTATTTGAGAAATTAATCTCCAAAAAGTGAAATATAAATAATAAAGATAGCCAGCTAATTTTAATCACTCCTGTAGGTTTGCTCGGCTATTAGCTGAATGCTTACAAAACATTTATATATAAAGGCTTTTATATTTAACAGCAAAGCCTATTTAATTTTGAATAAGGATTATGGAAGGAGGTAGAATAAAGATTGATTTTAGGCTAAATATTATGTTTTTTTTCAGGAAATAGGGAATAAAATAGAAATAAATATAGGTGTATCTGATGAGCCTGAGAAACCCTATAATCAACTCTAGGTAATTAGTCAAAAAACTTTTTCTTTTCCTTTATTGCTCCTTCCCTTTTTTCCGCTCTAAATCAACATTTTTGAGATTTACAACTGAGCGTATATTATTCTTATTTTTACTGTTCTTTGACTCTCTAATATCATGTCCGGATGTAATGGTATAAATAAAATATTTGGCGATCGAGAGGATAC
>NZ_JBNHEQ010000334.1:0-10281 GCF_050016015.1 Dapis hubbardiae BLCC-M172 | reverse complement strand
TGATAATTGATAATTGATAATTGATAATTGATAATTGATAATTGATAATGAAAGAATTTTTTAAGTCTCTAATTTTCTCTCCCTATTTCTATCTAACTATCTAATGGTCTAATTATCCATTATCTATTGTTAAAAAGGAAATTTCGGATTTATTTAGTAGGAGGTACTGATAACAGATAACTGATAACTGAAATGGCAATAATTTCTAAAATTTTCCCTCTTTCAACTAACGATCAAAATTTCGATTATTTTATGCTATAGTATACTTCTAAGTATATTTTGGCTACAGCATTATCTATATTAATGTATAAAATCATACTTTATAATTAAAATGAACGTTAAAAATTAAGTATCTATAAGCTAATATTCACTATAATTATTCTTTCTTTTGCCTATAAATAAATACACTAACTAAAATTGCTAGTTTAAAGTATAAAAAGTTTTTTTGTTTCCAGAGAAAAATCTCCTAAAAGTAACTCAAAATCTGACATGACGCACTAATTTTCCAGCAGTCAGAAATTTTACCTTAACCAGAAAAATTGACAATAATATATTGCCATGAAGACATATATCTGATAGAGTCTCTACAAAAAAACTCAAAAATATATAAAGGATGACTGAACTAAACTCAGTAGAGAAAGAAGAACTAGCACCTTGGCGATCGCCCCTAGCCAGAGCCATACATAAAAACCAGAGCCTTACTTATGCTCGTTATCTCCAGTTAGCAACAGTTACCCCAGAAGGCAAACCTACAAATCGTACCATTGTATTCCGAGGTTTTTTAGAACAAACCAATCAGCTAAAATTCATCACCGACAGTCGTAGCCAAAAAGTAGAGCAAATAGAAAAAAATCCTTGGGGGGAAGTCTGTTGGTACTTTCCCAAAACCAGAGAACAATTTCGCCTCAGTGGAAAACTTACCCTAGTCAAAGCCAATAATTGTCATCCCAAACTTGCTAAAGCTAGACAAACTACATGGCAAGAAATTTCAGACAATGCCAGACAACAATTTACCTGGCCTAATCCATTAGAAAGTAAAGTAGAAGTTAGTGCTTTTGAATTACCTCCACCAAACTTAGCAAATCCCCTATTTAACTTTTGCCTATTATTACTATATCCAACAAAAGTCGAGCATTTAGAACTAAGAGGAGAACCACAAAATCGCTGGCTTTATCAAATTGATACCCATAAAACTTGGTCTACTCAAGCCATAAATCCTTGAGTTTATTGACACGCTCAAAGCAAATATAGATTTCTAGCGTTGCTGAAACTTTGGAATGAATCTTTGTACTTCTCTCTTTCTCTAAAACTATAATTCCAATGAGCTTTGTTGCATGAAAGTAGCGATAGAGCATCCATTCCGCAGCTATATCGCTCTGTTTTGCAATTATTGATGTTCTATTCATCTATTGTCCAATAGTTAGGGATGGCAAATTAAACCTCAAAGCCTTTACAGGCAAAAGTTTCAGCCTTTTCCTACACCAAAATTGATGTTCTATTCATCTATTGTTCAATAGTTAGGGCTAGCAAATTAAACCTCAAAGCCTTTACAGGCAAAACTTTCAGCCTTTTCCTAGCTCAAAATTGATGTTCTTTCATCTATTGTTCAATAGTTACAGCAGCGCTACGCGCTAGGGAATAGGCAATAGGCAATAGGCAATAGTAGGATTTCAGGATTTAGAAATGTCTGCGCTCTTTGCTTCGACTGCTATACATAATGGGGAGCAAGTGCGGCAGCTATATGCTTTCATGCAATAAAGCCATTCCAATGAGCAAATAAAATATATATATAATTCCTCCCACACCCACTAATACCATTTCTCAAAAACTTTATCTATTTCAGAGCAGGGGAGTAGATAGGGACGTTGCATGCAACGTCCGTACTAGGTAGAAACGTTGCATACAACGTCCCTAGAGAGAAGTAAAAACAACAATAATTAATATTAAATTAGCTAAAACTAGCAAAAAAATTATTTTTTATGTACTAATTAATTGATAACTGAAGTATTACCCAAGTATAGCATTAATGCATGGGAATTGGTATAATTCATCCCGCGCTCTATGCAACGCCGGATTTCTATTGGCAGTCGGCTAACCAAAGAACCCTAAATTTTCAATACCTAGAGATGTCAAAACCTTTAGTAATTTGGCAATAAAGAGGAGGAAAAAAGGCAGGAGAGACTTTTGGTTACTAGAAAACTATTTTTATTAATCAAAAATCTTTTCCTCCTCATCCCAAACTAACCATAATACCGACTCTTTTAAATTTTCAGCCTATTTATCAATCAACCCTCCTAAGTTAGGTGGGAAAGTTGCCGATGGTGTGGTTAAATTTCTGAGCTATCCAAAAAAGCTTGAATTGCTCTGTCTTGCAAACTATGATCTGGATGACTCAAAGAAGGTGCAGCATGAGACTTCACTAAAACAGACTGTGATAATTTACCTTGTAAACTTTCCAGTTGTTCCTCAAGAGCATCAATTCGATCAACCAAAGCACGAATAACCTTAGCCTCAGAGTCAGGCAAACTACCATGTTCTAAAGGATTTACCTTAACTCCAGAACGATATACAACTCTACCTGGTATTCCCACCACTGTACAATCTGAAGGAACATCCCTCAGCACTACAGAACTGGCACCAATACGAACATTACTACCAATATTAATATTACCAAGAACTTTTGCACCTCCACCAATAACCACATTATCTCCTAAAGTAGGATGTCGTTTGCCACTTTCTTTACCAGTACCACCAAGAGTTACTCCTTGATAAATCAGGCAATAGTTTCCCACAATAGCAGTTTCCCCAATCACAACACCCATACCATGGTCAATAAATACACCTTCACCAATAACAGCTCCAGGGTGAATTTCAATCCCGGTCAAAAAACGGCCTATATGAGAAATGAAGCGAGGGAAGAAAGGAAGTTTCAGAGAATACAAACTATGGGCAACTCTATGAAACACTAAAGCCTGAAGACCAGGATAGCAAGTGAGAACTTCCAACCAGTTACGAGCGGCAGGGTCTCTTTCAAAGATAATTCGGAAGTCAGCTAAAAGGGTTTTAAACATAAAAATTGACGATTTTTAATTCAGTAGGTTAGTTCAGATTATATTTTAATCTGAATCAAATTAGTTGTTTAAATGTGCGTTCAAATACTACTAAAATACTACTATTATGTCTTTATTTCCAATCAAAAAAGTATAGTATTGATATTTAGTTAGTTAATGACGAGTATCTTTATTTTACAGTTAATCAAATTAATATAACTTTTGGCTGAATATATCATTATAATTTGCTGAATATATCATTTTATATGATACTGGAATCTGAATCAAATTAGTTGTTTAAATTTACCTCAAAATACTACTATTATGTCTTTATTTCTGATAACTATGGTATTGATATTTAGTTGGTTAGTGACGAGTGTCTTTATTTTGGAACCAATGGACTTAATACAATGGCTACATATTCCCCAGTGGTTATGTCTATCAGTAATTTTCCTAGTTATTTCTTGGTGTTTAGGAGATTAATGGTCAATCTAGCAGAACCACTCTACTTTTTATGTCGGCTTTTCATGTCGGCGAGGGGTTGAAGTGGGAAGTTGTTCAGTAGCAAACAACCGCTTTTTCTCCTGAATAAAGAAAGGCTTTCAACCTTAATTATTTGGTAATTTGTATTACTATTAATCATGGTATTGCAGACAGATAATAAAATATTTCAAATATAGTCTCTAAGTATTACAAGATTCAACTATTCTTTTTTTCTCCTAACTATTGGCAATTCAATAATTACCAAATTCGGAAGTCTAAAGCCTGCCCTTGGATAGGGGATGAAAAAAATATTCAACTCAGTATTTTAAGCCTCCGACTAAACTTGGAGATACTGATAACTGTTGAGCTGCGCGACATGAATGCGGAGCATTCCCTATAGGAAAAAACGCAGTTCCGACCATAAGAGGCTAACTGATCGCTGAAATGACCTACCCTGTAATAATAAATACTCCATCTAAATCACAATTCAATTCTTAACCTTAAAACCTTATTTATAAATCAAGAAATCATGGTGCGCGAATTTTCTTTTTCTTTTGGGTTCCGAAAAATAGAAGAGAATAACCCCTCATATAACAAATATCAGTCAGGCTTAATCTACCGAGCAATTGTCATAATGTTATTGACCACAATTATTATTGGTCTACAGGTAACTCGTCTAGCCCAACTACAATTAATTCAAGGTAAACAGAATAGGGAACGAGCAGAAAAAAACCGCATTCGACGTATTCCAGTATCCTCTAATAGAGGACTAATTCTAGACCGCGATGGCAAGCCCTTTGCATCTAACCGTCTCACCCGTTCCATATACTTATGGCCGAGAGAACAACCAAAAGAACAATGGACAATTACCGCAGCCAAACTCAGCCCCATAATTAATATACCAGCCAACAAAATTTTTGAAAAAGTAGAACAGGCTATTACTTCAGGAGAAAGGAATGTAAATCTTACCTCTCAAGTTAGTCGTGATACTTTTGTCAGTTTACAAGAAAGGGCTGGAGAATTTCCTGGTGTAGAAGTCAGAGCTGAATCAACTCGTTATTATCCTCATGGACAATTAGCATCCCATATCATCGGATACCTTGGTGAAGTTACATCAGCAGAACTAGAAGCTAACCCAGAATATCAAATGAGAATGATGGTTGGTAGGATAGGAGTTGAAGCTAGTGCTAATGATCTACTAGCAGGAAAATGGGGTCAGCGTCTGATAGAAGTCAATGCCCAAAATCAGGAAATAAGAAAATTTGAAGGAGAAGAGCCTCAAGGTGGAAAAACTATAAAGTTAACCCTCGATCTAGACCTTCAGAAAATAGCAGAAAAAGCTTTGGGTTTTCGTAAAGGGGCAGTAGTTGTTCTAGATGTCAATACAGGGGAAGTTTTAGCAATGGCAAGTTATCCTAGATTTAACCCCAATTTCTTTATAGAACCCATGTCTGAAGAAAAATGGCAAAGTCTTCATAGTCAAGAACAGTCATTTGTGAATCGAGCGCTCCAAGGTTATCCCCCAGGTAGCACATTTAAAATAGTTACTTCTGCTGCTGCTATGGGGTCTGGCAAATTTTCTCCTTATTCAATTATCCAAACCTCTGACTCCATTTATATTGGAGGTATTCGTTTTCAGGAACATAGTGGGGGATATGGTCCTATTGGTTTTAGAACTGCATTAGCTTATAGTAGTAATACCTTTTTTTATAAGTTGGGTGTGAGTATTGGTCATGCAGAAATAGGGAAATGGGCATATAAACTTGGTTTAGGAGGCAAAAATTTAAACCTTCTGGGGATACCTGCTACATATAATGGTCTGATTCCTACTGAAGAAGATAAACGGCAAATTTATAATGATGCCTGGTATTTGGGTGATACAGTGACTATGGCAATTGGTCAAGGTCTGGTTTTGGCCACACCCTTAGAATTGGCAGTAGCAGCAGCAACAATAGCTAATGGCGGGAAAGAGGTTAAGCCTCATTTGTTGGCCGATGAAACTAACTCTCCAGAGATTAAACCTATCCCTACAGGATTGAAACCTGAATATGTGAATATGATCAAAGAAGGGATGATTGATGTTGTTTATTATGGTACGGGACGCTCTCTTAATGATGGTACGATTCCACTTACAGGAGGAAAAACAGGTACATCAGAACTAATTGGACAAAAGTCTCATTCCTTGTATGTGGGTTTTGGGCCAGCCGAACAGTCAAAAATAGCGATCGCTGTGATTATTGAAAATGGCGGTTTTGGTTCTGTGGCTGCAGCTCCAGTTGCTAAACAGGTTTTTCAAACTTATTTTAGGAAGTATAGTCAATAATTAATTATTAATTATTAATTATTAATTATTAGGGTTTGCTGAAAAAGTATGAGTGGTTAGGGTAGGAGTTAGGAGTTAGAATAAATAGGGGTTATAGAGTAGCTAGCAGTAAGAATAGTCCCTTAATTTTTTGTAAGCATTCAGCCGTCAGCTATCAACTATCAGCTTCATTACTTTTAAAAAAGGAAAAAGCAGTTGAGATTTTCAAAGAATTAAAAGTATTGGTCAAAGTCTATTAGCTAACCTTAATAGTCTAGTCTATATAGCTAAATTGTTTATTTAAAAGCTGAGAGCTGACTGCTAGTAGCTGAATGCTTACAATTTTTCTGCTGTAGTGAGTATTAAAGGCGCACTTTTCAAACCTGAATGACCTAAAAACTTACACTTTTTAAGAATCTAAAAAGGCTAAAACGTTTATCAAAAAAAAATGGGTCGCTCAACCCCACTTCGATCAGCGAAATGTTTTTGGAGCGGGGTAGAAATCCCAGTTACAAAAACAACGGCGTTGGTAAATCAATAGATGAAACGTTCAAAGTAATCTGTTTCTAATACCTCTAAATATTTAACCAGAGTAAGTAATGGGTATCACCCATAGTAGAAAGAAAATCATCCCACCAATTACCAATGCCAAAACAACTGTCAGATGTGTGTCTTAAATTCTGTTTTCTTACGGATCCCTCAGGAAATGGGAACCTCAGAATTAAACACTCGCTTCTGACTTCTGAGTTCTGACTTTGTTAATTGTCAATCGCTTTTTTCTCCATGATATAGAGAGGCTTTATACCTTAATTTTCCGGTCAAGCTAAATTGAAGAAAGGGAAAAAGGAAGAGAGAAGAAATATTGAAGAAAAAAAGTTCAATATATAAAAATTTTCTTCTTTTGCAGCGAGAATATTTTTTCTGTTGGGAATGCTGCACAAAAAAGTTTCGTCTTGTTGCCTATTCCTACTCCCTACTTCCTATTCCCTAAATTTTTTATTTTGGCATTGAAGAAATACCTTTGAACAATAATATCAATCCGCCAACTAAAATTGTTATCGCTACACCACCAATCAATAAATCAAGCAAACCAGTATTTTCCATAATTAAATTAAATTTAGGGAATAGGAAAGTAAGCTTTCAGTCGTCAGTCATCAGCTATTGCTTTTTTTTAGATAAAAACTTGATTTTCAACCGCCCTTAAAAGCGGGGTATTATTGCTGAGAGCTGACTGCTAATAGCCTGAATGCTTACACAGGAAATAGGTGAAGAAACAATTATTTGTTACCTCTAATTCAGCATAACTTTAGGAGTATTAATACTCATATCAAATCCGTTTAATTCAGTCTAAAAAAATTTTCCATTTTCAGCTATTACCATATTTGTAGATATCTCCATCTCCCCACCCTCCCCACACTCTTTCTCTAATTACCGAAAAATCAAGGTATAAAGCCTCTCCTTTCAAGGAGAAACAAAAAAAATATTCCTTTTATTCAATCCTATCCGTTTTAGGGAGAGGTAATTATCAATTATCCATTATCAATTATCAATTATTGAAACCGATACTACCGGATTTGATATGATACCCCCACACCTGTAGAGTGATTTCAATCCTTGGCCTTATTCAAGCTTTAAGATTTAGTCAATCAACAAGTTTCTTAATACTTATTTTACAAATTATTTTACAAATAGTCTCTAAGAGTATATATATCATATTTATTTTTTTACAGTCAATACTAAGTTGACTAATAATCATTAAATTTTTATTTAATTTATTGATTGTTCTGCGAATTAGAGTGAATTATAGATACCATAGTAATAGATAGTAATAGTATTTATAAATTTTTCTTGAATATTATTAAGGAGTACACAATAAATCTGGAGAAGAAGCGGTATAACTTCCTATTAAATATTAAATTTACTAATTTTTTTCTATGAGCTATTGCCTTAACTTACATTGCCAACAGCCTCAGAATCCCAATGATGTCGAATTTTGCCAAACTTGCGGTTCAAAATTGTTACTGCGAGAACATTATCAAGTGGTTAAACCTATTGGCAATGGCAGCTTTGGCAGAACTCTATTAGCAGTAGATTTAGATAGATTTAATATGCCTTGCGTTATTAAACAATTTTCTCCACAAAATCAGAGTTTACTCTCTAGTAATAAAGCATCAGAATTGTTTAAAAGAGAGGCAGAACAATTATCAAAGTTAGGCTGTCATCCCCAAATTCCTAGTTTTTATGCTTATTTTGAAGAAGATGAAAACCTCTACTTGGTAGAAGAATTAATTACTGGGCAAAACCTCCTAGAAGAATTGGAAGAAGAAGGTGCATTTAGTGAGGAAAAAATCTGGAAAATATTATATGAAATCTTGCCATTACTAAAATTTATTCACGAGAAACAAGTAATACATAGAGATATAAAACCAGAAAATATATTACGAATTAATCCGGCAAATTCCCAAAAGGAAAAAGAATGCCAAAAATATCAATTAGTGTTAATAGATTTTGGTGTTTCTAAGCTAAATAGTCAAACAGACCAAAATAAAATGGGTACTATTACTGGCACTTTAGGATACGCCCCTATAGAACAAATACGCGGAGGTAAAGCATATCCAGCTAGTGACCTTTACAGTTTAGGTATGACTTGTATTCATTTACTAACTCAAGTACCACCTACTCAACTTTTTGATCCATTGAGTGGAGAATTAATTTGGCGATCGCATCTAATTGAAAAAGGAATAAAAATTAGCGAAAATCTAGAAAAAATATTAGATAAATTAGTCAAAGATTTAGTCAAAGAAAGATATCAATCAGCTACTGAATTACTCATAGAAATTGCTCTAGTTTCCACTAAAAAAGGAAAAACAAAGCCAGAAAATCAAAATACTAATCAATCAGAAAAAACTTTTTTAGAGAAATTGCAAATACATCAAAAAAAATCTCATCTTGATGTAATTGTTCAGGCAGAAATAGAGGCATGGAAAAATCAAAAAAAATCAGAAAAATTATCAAATTATAAGCAAATAGAAATATCTAATAATAACGGCGATAGTTACCAACCAATTACGACAAAAGTATCATACAATAACCATCTCAACCATCAATCAGAACTAATAAATAATGTCATAGAATTTGACAGGAAAAAAGTAAATTTACTTCCTACAAAAACCAAAATCAGAAACTATGTAGAACTCTCTCAATTATGGAAAACTGTACAAATTATCAAAGATAATAGTGCTCCTGTAAATAGTATAGCCATAGATTCCCAAGGTTTTATTTTAGCAAGTGGTAGTGATGATAAAGCAATTAGACTCTGGAACCTCCAAACAGGACAACTTTTGCATAAATTTTTAGGTCATACTGCTGAAGTTTATGCAATAGCTATTACTGCTGATGGTAGAAGAGTTATTAGTGCTGGAGATGATAGAACAATATTAGTTTGGAATCTACAGAAAAGAAGAATTGCAGATAGGTTTTATAGTCATTCTGGTTCTCCTTATAGTCATCGTGATGGTGCTATTTTTGCTGTAGCTATTAGTCCGGATGGTAAAACTGTAGCAAGTGGAAGTGCTGATAATACGATTAAAATTTGGAATCAACGAAATGGAGAGTTACTATATAAATTACATGAACATTTAGATAGAGTATTTTGTGTGACTTATAGCAAAGTAAATAATATTTTTACAGAAAATAATGCTTCGCAGAATCACATTTTTGCTAGTTGTAGTGCTGATGGTTCTATTAAAATTTGGCAGGTAGGTTGTTGTGAAAGTCTGAAGACATTAAGAGGGCATTCTGGCAATGTTTATTCTGTTGCTTTTAGTTCGGATGGTCAAACTTTAGTTAGTGGAGGTGAAGATAAAACTATTAAATTATGGGATGTTTGTACGGGTGAGTTATTGAATAGTTTAAAAGGTCATTCTCGTGGAGTTTTATCTGTTGCTATTAGTCCGGATAATCAAATTCTTGCTAGTGGGAGTATAGACGGTACGGTTAAGTTATGGAATTTGCAGACTGGGAAGTTATTGGATAGTCTTTGTGGTTATCATCCGGTGCAGTTTAGTCCGGATGGTAAGACTTTGGTTAGTGGGGGTGAAGGAGGTCGGATTTTAATTTGGAGGTTGTAGGAAAAGACTCTAGTAGTAGACCGTTTCATCTAGTGCATTAGGGAGTAGGGGAGTAGGGGAGTAGGGAAGTAAGGGAGATTGAAGTTAATTATAGAATTATAAACATATACTATATAACCGGATTCTATGTAAACACAGATTTTGGCACGGATGTACGGATTAAATTCGCACTTTGAGTAGTAGTAGGGTGGGTTAGAGAAGCGTAACGCACCGAAAAAGGGAAAAGAATAATGGTGCGTTACGGCATAATTTTAGTCAGAGTAGTAGTAGGGTGGGTTAGAGAAGCGTAACGCACCGAAAAAAGGAAAAGAATAAT
>NZ_JBNHEQ010000333.1:17858-40855 GCF_050016015.1 Dapis hubbardiae BLCC-M172 | reverse complement strand
GTTGTATTATCCAAGTGTGGGAGTTCAATGCTCCCACTGAGGAATTCAGTTATTCTCGCCTATCTTAATACAATAGAAAACATTCTAGCGCATTTTAAACCGCTATTAATACTGTCTTCAACACCAGCTCATTACAATTAAAGAACTTAGAAAACATGACAGACGTAATAACAGTATTACTTAATTTGCAAATACCAACCATGCTAATTGTGGCAGGACTATTGATTATTATTTTAGGATTTGTCACAAAAATAGGTGGTCTAATTGAGGTTTCACGAGAACAAAAAAAATTTACTATTCCTATAGGGTTATTTATTCTAGTGCTTGGTATCGTTCTTAACTTTGCATCATCTCCAACTCCTCCAACTACAACTACAGGTGAAAAACCACCTCTTGATAATTCTAATATTGAACCTACAGTTATATATAATATGAATGAAATAGATAGCAAGAATAGTTATGCCGACATAAAAATAGGTAATCAAAATATTAGTGGTACTTTTATTGTCAAAAGATTAACTATTAATTGGGATTACTTAGAATGTCCCCAATTAACTAATGAACCTGAGTTCAGTGGTGCGATGATGAAAGAGTTTGAATACAGTGCTAGTTTAACTCAAAAATCTGACTCTAAAGTTTTAGATGATCAGGAATTCAAATATCCTCCTAATGATGTAGATCAATTTAGTATTTATATAAACCATAGTAAAAATGGCGTCTACAAAGTTTGGTTTGATTTTGATTACTACTTGTTTGGAAATGAAGATACCAAAAATAAGAAGACAGAAGAGCAGATAATTTCGTATTGTAAATACTGGTAGTGCATCAGTAAAGTGTGGGAATGATAATATGGACATTGTCCCTAAATAGTTCGTATATTAACTACATTTGTTAATTAAGTTATCAAACCTAAATTAGACTGAAAACCTAAAATCAATTTCAGTATCAAGAAACGCTCCGTTTTGGCGTAAAACTAGAGTAACTGTAATTAAGTGCCAAGTTCTCTGTGATCAAAAATAGTTGAGTCTTACATAATATTACACTTACTTTTTGTCCAATAATAATACAATCCAACGTCCAGAGGATGCAGCAGAATTTTTGTGATAACTTATGCACGTTTTTACTATTTATCCAGGATTGCACTGATAATAAAAATATAGCAATCTTGACTCGAAAAAGTTTTAGCCCCTATAGACTTAGGGGCTATTTTTTTCTGTTTTCTGTTTTTCGATATTAGACTTTCTCTACCCTCATTCCTTCATAATTAATATCATTGAAATTGTCATATTTTTCCTCAAGCTTTCTGTTGAGAATGCCGTAAATATCAAGTTTTCTAAGTTTTGCCTCAGCTTCTAATACTTCCACAAAATCCTCAACAAAAATATCATCTCCAGAAGGGAAGTCGGCAGAGAAAGTGATTTTATATTTCATCTAAAACTCCAGTTGTGGTTGTTGCAAGTTGTCGTCATATATCATCAAGGTCTTCAGGTCTGCATGACGACTAAAACTTTGAGCTTTTCTAATATTGCCTCCCTTTCTCTCCTGAACTGCCGTCATGGCAGAATGTGACCCCTAACTGCTAATCAATGTGTAAGAAAATTCATGCTCACCCACAATAAAAAGTTAATTGTGTAAGAAAATTCACGTCCATCCACAATAAAAAGTTAATTGTGATAACTCATGCACATTTTACTATTCATCCAGGATTGCACTGATAATAAAAATATAAAGCAGGACTTACACAACGGCACTAAATATAGTCGCCTTATCTGGAATAATGACCTCTATAAATAGCGTTACTGCGTAAGTCTGGATCAATTCAAAAACAAGGAGAAAATTATGTCTACTGGAACTCAAGCAACTAACGCTCGTCCTACTCTTGCCCTTGGTAGCCGTGGTGAAGACGTGGCATATCTACAAAGACGGTTAAATTTTCTTATATCTGCTTCCTTGGAAGTTGATGGAATATTTGGTCCAGCAACAGAAAAAGCTGTGAAGAAATTCCAAGAATCCTCTGGTGGTTTATTAGATGTGGATGGAATTGTTGGTCCTCTAACTTGGGGAGAATTAGAATTGATCGATATTTAGAGTTGAATTCACTAATCAAAACTAACAAAACCATAGCTATGGTTTTGGTAGCTATCAACAAACCATTTTTTGACCAGCATTCAGTCTTCAGCTAAAATTCGGGGGTGAAAATCCTCATTATACGACTTGAAAACTGATTACTGATTGCTACAATCATCTTCAACTAAACTAAGGAATTTTCTCAAATGACTGTATCAACAATGACTGTATCAAGCTTGCCAGTATTAAAAGAAGGAGATAGTGGAGATAGTGTTCGGTTTCTTGAACAATTGTTATCCTCAATCTATTGGTTTGGTATGCAACCAAGTAGACCATCTCTGATTACAACTAACGTGAGATTTGATGCCAACTACGATAGTCAATGCCAACAAATAGTAACTGAGTTTCAGGAAAATTATAACGCTACTTTTCCTTTTCCATCGCCTGAGATTACAGTAGATGGAGTCGTGGGTCCCCAAACCTGGAAAGCGTTAGGTGATGCCATCTTCAAATATACTTATTAAAACTATCGCTCTGACAGAAAGCATAAGGAGTCCTCATCTAAAAGTGTTTCATTTTAGATAGGGGTAACCTTAACTAAACTTCGTTATAGTTGAGGTACTTCACTCCTTTATCCACGCTTCTTTGATACACTACCGTACGAAAAAAACTGTAGAAAATCGTAACAGCTTTTATCTTGATATTGGATTAACCAATACAGGCTGTACGGCACAGCTCACTATTCCCATCCTACGGAATGCTACGCAAACGGCAGTAAAAGCCCCTGGGAATTTCTTTCTGATTATCTGAAGACTGCCATTGATATCGGCATTAATCACTTTACCTGTTGCACTTCTAAATAAACCACGTTTGACTCGCTTGCCTACATAGTTTTCATGGCATATTGGTTTTTCTAGGTCAATAGCAGATGTTTTACTGGTATAACTTTCTTCAGTTTCAATAACTTTGATACCAACCAGTTGACATTTATAAGTTATCTGTTGAATTAGCTTATAGTGCGGTATTTGGGTAAAGTTTTGATTGTTTTTTTTACCGATGTTTGCACCTTGTTTCCAGTTATCATTTTTGCCTATGACTACAGTACCAATATTATTTCTGGTTAAATACTCAACTACTAATTTACTGGTGTTATGCAGATAATTCTCCACAAAACGATTTCGGTTATAGGTTAACGCTTCAATCTTACGGCTAGTTTTTTTCTGGCCTGATAACGCACTTTGGTACTTAGCTTTACGCTTGTTATATAATTGATTGACACTTTTTAGTGGCTTCCCGTTAATCAGCATAGGTTTAACACCAGGCTTATTTGTAGATAGAGCAACTAATCTGTCAATTCCTAAGTCAATTCCGGCTACATATGTTGAGTGTATTTGTGGCTGATGCGTTTTTTCATACACTACTTCAATTATATAGCAGGCAGTCGCAGGTACTATCCTCACTTCGATGACAGTATCCACAACTACAGGTATTTTGATTTCACTCATTGATAAGTGACAAATACCATTTTTCAAAGGGCTTTTATAGACTGATTCCTTTGAATATATAACTACATTTCTACCTTTGGTTTTGTCCTTATATTTGGGTATTTTGGGCTTACCTAAAAACTTCCCCGGATGTTTAGACCATTCAATGATTGCCTGAAAATAACCACGCCAAGTGGCAACTAAGCATTTGATTATTTGTTTTGATACTTTGGTTGGTAAGGCTCTATAGGCATCGCTATCTTTGGTTGCATGGTATAGTTTGGTTAAATCCAGACTTTTTGAGAACTTGAAAAAATGCTGACGACAATAATAATTAGCTAAATTATACAAGTTTTTTGACTTAAAGGCTAACTCATCACAACAAGCCCAAAAGTTATGTGTTCGGTTAATAATATGTCTGTCAACAAGTCGCATTCACCTGAATTATTTCATAAGCTTTAGTTACCTGTTGATATATTAACACACTTTTCTACTTCTAGCAACTACTTTCTACAATTTTCATTCAACAGTTAATCACCCATAGTTATTCTCTACAGAAATCCTACAAGTCCCATTTTTGCCAATATTGTTGAATTTTCGTATCCACTCAATATGATGGGGTAATATTGCCAGAAAAGGGTTACAAAATTAATTGGCACGCTCATTGCAGTTTCTCTAGTTTTAGCCCTAATTGCAGGTTTTTGTGTGCCAAATTTTATTCTGGCATTTTTATTAACTATAAATACGGATACAAAACAATTGAGTTTGAAGACTTAGTTAGGAAACAAAACAAACCCACAAAATACTTAAAGAAAGAGAAAAATATGAATATCAAAGCTATTGCTCTTGCATCTATTATTGGTTTATCTACTCCTGCTATCGCAGATATTACCTTAAATTCTCATAGTGCTTCTGCAATGCCTACCGATTTTGTCCGTCCAACTGGAGCTTTCATGGATAATAGCGAAAATTCGGTTGTTTTGCTGAAATTAGATGAGTTCGGAAACTATACTTATGAAGCTAAATCTGGAAGAAGTGGTGCTTTTCTAACTTTGAAAAATCCTGATATTAAAGGGAATAACAAAGGCTATACTTATACCTTTAAAGACGGAAATCATAAATATATTATTGCTCACCGCCCTAAAAATCCATCAATTATCCGTCTGACTGTTGTCAACCCACAAGGATATGTAATCTTGAACCGCTTGATGGAAAAGGTTGGTACTGATTCGGTTGTCAATTCAATTGTGGGAAACTATGAAAATCATTTGTATGATTCTGGTGGAAAAAACGATTGGCATTATGTGACTATTAGTCGGATCGATGATAACACACTTCAATGGAAAAATCGTCTTGGTATAACCTGGACACTTCACGCAACAAAACATAGAGAAATATTTAAAGTTGGGAAAGATTGTCCGTACTTTGATCATGGTCATACTACTGCTACAGTAATATGGGATGGAAATCAAGTTTTAGGAATACTTGGACCCTGGAATGATCAATATGACAGGTCTAACTAAATACTAAATAAATTAGGAATGAGAATTAAGATTAACTTGAAGCACTTGAAGCAATTGCTAAAGGCTATATATGTGTCTTGGCGTAATTCCTGTTGGTATTAGGAGTCATAAATCGACAGAACTCGAACAGTTCAATCCTGCATCTTCAGGTGTTGAAAACTTCACAGGAATAAATGTGAAGCCGAACATCTGATTCGGACAAGGAACAATCTTAACTAACTCCAAGGGTAGTTTTTGGCGATCGCCTGTCCCTGGTTTAAATTTAATTTTTCCTGTCACCCCATCAATACTGAAACTTTGATCTGCTAGAATGTTCTGAATTCCCTGACGAGTAGGTTGTTGCCGAATTCCTTCAAGCAACACTTTAGCTGCATCATAGCTCAAAGCTGTACGGTTACTAACAGGACCTCCCCAAAGCTGCACAGTGGTTTGAGCAAATTCAGGCTGGGGACTGTTTAAATGATGCCAATTAATAGTTACAATTACTTTTTCCAAGAGTTTTGGTTGAGCGATATTCAGGGTTTTAGGACTGTAAATTCCTGAATCAGCAATTATCCAGTTTTGATTGTCATTCTCTTTGATGATTTCCAGAGCATGAGCCAAAGAATCAGTCACTTGCCCATCTGGGATGAGAACAATAGCTGATTTACCATATTTTCTGACTTTTTGGATAGCACTTTTAGCATTAAAATTAGGCTGAGAAATATCAAATGAATCAATGAGATATCCTCCTTTTTCTGAGAGTTTTTGTTTAAAATGTTTTTTGTAATCACTAGAATAGGGACTAGCAGGATTATAAAAAATTGTAGCTCTATTTTGATTAATTTTATTCATCAAGACATCAACCATTGCTTCTGCTCGCAGATGATTAATTGTGATAACTCGGAAGAAAAACGGTCGCGGTTGTTTGCTGAGTTCAGAAGTGGCCGCACCAGGAGAAACTGATACTAATTCATTTCGGTTATATATATCTACAGTTGCCATTGTCATCTCACTGGTCCAAGAACCAATAACACCAAGAATCTCCGACCGTTTGACTATTGTATTGGCGACTTTCTTTGCTTTCTCCTCTTTGTTAGCATCATTAGCAATGATGACTTTTAAACCTTTTCCATTTAAGCTTTTCGAGTCTAGAAAATTTGCCCACAGTAAAGTGAAATCAGAGGATTTTTTCTGCTTGAATAAAGTCAAGTTAACTTCTGTTTGCGCTTGAGCTACTCCCCGCAAGATTTCTTCAGCAAGTTCTGCATTACTCGCCTGCCCAGTTTCATCTTGTATAATTGGAACAGCAACTGCAATAGTATAGTAATCAACACCCGTCGCGGCTAAAATTGCATTATTGAGATAAATTAAAGTTTCTGGGTCTCTTCGTTCTGTATTCCAGCTTTCTTGAAGATTTTGAGCCGCCTCCTGATAACTTTTTTTGGTGACAAAACAATCACTCCACTGTTGTCGAATATGACTGTTCCAAATAGGTAGAAAATAATTCCAGGGTTTCTGGCATTGGGCAACTGCATCTACACCCCTTTGTTTGTCTCGTGGTTGAAACAGTTTTACCAGAATTTCCTCACCAATGCTGATGTTATCTGTCATCGCTTCAGATTTCGGGATTCGTTTAGAAACCCCAAAAAAGCCAATGATAATCAACAAAAACAGAATTATCTGTCTGATTGGAAGTGTGGGTTGCTTAGGCCAATATAGTTCTGGCGTAGCAGGATTTTGGATGAGTACAGGCAGTCTAGATGCTCTTGGATAAAACAATTCATTTTGAACAGGAATTTCCAGTTCTTGCAAGTGTTTCCGTGCTTTTCTAACACAGACGTGGAGAGGTTTACCTTGGGTAAATTCTTCTAATAAATAATGCAAAAAACGCCGTGCTACTAAATCCGGAACAGGTTCTCGCATCACAATCACATGGGGAATATCAAAATCAGCTAAATATTCAGCAATACCCAGTCCATCACAGGAATTAAAGATTGCTAGCTTAACTCTAGGAGCCGCTCTCCTCAAAGCTTCTTTCAAAAAATTGATTGATAAATTTAAGGTATGATCGACATGAATAGTCCGCTCAGAACTATGTCCTGCATAAAAAATAATATCCCAATTTCCTTGCCAAATAGTATCAAATAGTTCTTGAGGAGTCAGAGAATTTCCCCTTTCCGGAATAGACTTAATACTTGCACCATGTCTTTTTAAGTTTTCAATCAGTTCCCGATCTTGTTCCAGTTCTAATTCCCCCTCATCGCTCCCAAAAATTGCCAGAATATGAATCGGTTTCTTCAACGTTTCTGTTGGTCGATTATATTGAGATAAAAGGGCAAATTCTGCCTGGGGTAAAAAATATGGTCTCTCAAATAAATCCCAATAATCCCAGGATAATTTACGCAGATAAGGATTTGATGTATCGATGATAACTCGTACTGATTGATTTGAAGTTCCATCATTTAGTCGTCCTATAATTCGCCCACGAATATCTCCAAAGATAGGTTGCCCCAACCAATTTCTGACATTAGATTCCAGGGTGAGAGTGGCATCTTGGCATTCATCTAAACTGGAGACATGGGTAATTTGTCCCGCTTGCGTCTCTATCGTTCGTGTTGTCACCGACTGGCGTTGCTGAATCAAGGTATGAAAATAAAAACTGAATAATCTCAAGTATGTATCATTCAATAGTTTAGCGATCGCCAACAAATAGAAATTATATCCAAAATCAGCAACGCCGTTTCTCCATTTGTCTCCCAACTGAGTATAAATTTTTCTCCATTCGTCATAAACTCTAGGAAAATCTGGGTTAGGGGGCAATTGAGGACAATTGCGTTCTTTGGCAATAATCCTACCATCTTGCCAAAACTCTAGGGAAACAGGAAAACCTAATTCAAAACTGCCTTCTTCTATTTTTATAACAACTTGTCTAGTCATTATTATTAATTTGTTGTTCTAATCCATATTTTTTTTATATTGTAATATTATACTATTTATTTAAGTTGATTCAAATAATAAAGTGCTTTGTCACAGAGGCAGAATTAAGGCTAACTTGAAGACTAAAGCGATCGCCTACATCAGCAGTAAATTTAAACTGAATATAATCATCTCTTTCTCTAGCACGAATTTCAAATAAAGATTCCCCCATTTCATCTAAACCAATAAGTTTTAAATTTGCTGGTAAAAAAGATTGGTCTTGCAGAGGATAAACTCTGGAAAGAACAGCAAATCTTTGGTTTGGTTTGGGTAAAATGGCTATCATTAGTGCTACTGGAACTCCTGCTAGGTGCATTCCTAGATCGATAGCTCGACGTACACCTGCTGCTGGATGACTAGGGTCAATTTCCCACAACAATTCGGCAATTTGCCAGCGTGTTTCTTCATCTTCTGTTGTTTGTAAAATTTTTACTAGAGCTTTATTTACTTCTGTATCTGATAGTTCAGCTTGAGATAAATCTGTCTGTATTTTTCCTCTTTGTTTTTGAGTCATTTGGAATTGTTTGAGAAATTTTTTAACTGCTTTGGGAGATAATTTTTCTGTTGTTTTATCTAAAATGAAAGCCATTTGTATAATTGGTTTACGATTTCCTAGAATTTCTTCCACAGATTGCCAACCTGCTGTAAAAATATGTTCTAACCAGGTTGTTAATTTTTCTTTTTGGGGGATTTCAATAGCTGCCGGACTCAAATATTTAAGATTTAAAATTAAGTGACTGGAGTCAGAATTTAGTTCAGACAAAGAAAGTTTATAATTTCCTATTTCGTTTTTTTGTAAAGACTGATTTTTAAATTTATCATGCCGTATAAATCCAATTATAACAGCTTCTTCTTCCTCTACTAAAACCTGTATTACTATGTATAAATGTGCAGCAAAATCTGGTGAATTAATCATTTTTACAGGAATTTCTATTCTTTTATTTACTATACTCTCATTTGTCAGTAAGCAAACTTTAAATCCGCCGACTTGCAGATTGCTCATTTGTTCAGAACTAATAATTTGATTAGTTGTCAGAGATTCAATTCTATTATCTAATCTTAAATGGCGATCGCTCAACCATTTTTTTAGTGCAAATAAAGCCAATATTTTCAAATAAGCTTGCCATTTTTGGGCTTCGTTATTAAATTTAGAACTTAAGAGATTTGCTTGCTGAAAATCTTCAGGTTCTAAATCAATAGTTTCTAACTGTAATTGTCGATAATACGCTCGGTTTACTTGATCATAATCAGAACGAGTATTCATATTAAGTCTCCGGTTTATTGTTGTAATTTCAAATTTGATTTTTGTGATTAATGGAATAATTAATGTAATTTTTTTAGTATTTATTATACTGTCAAATAAGTAGGTAGACGTGAATAAATGTCACTATGTAACGAAATATTAAAGCAGTTAAAAGCATTGAGATTGCTTCCTTCCACGGAGTTACCGTTGCTTAGGACGTACTTGTAATTTTTTTCACCTAGCTACTTAGGCTGACTATATTTAAGATAATAGCGCATTTTTTCAGAGAAAAAACTTGTCATTTTTTTGTATTTCCTTCCTGTAGAAATTTCCTTAGCTGCCTCTATAAAAACGGTTTCATCTAAATAACGACTTAAAAGTTCAATTAAAGAATCAAAAGCATTTGCATCTAAAACCCCTTGACTTGAATTTAAGTTTGCTTTCTTCAACAAAATATGTAGCAATTTTTCCATTACTTGTTCTCGAATTTGCTTCAGCATTTGCTTAAGTTTTAAAATCCGACTAACTTGAGATTGATTATTGATATTAAATTCTTGAGCTACTTCACTTTGAGATTTATTTTCACAATAAATTAGTCGTAAACTAGGCAAAAAATGAGGAGAAAATTCACTATACCATGCACTTTTTTGTAGTTTATGCAAACGTTGAGAAAGCACATTTTCAATAGCATCAATAATAGCTAGATCGCGATTTTCGTCTAGAAATTCAAGTTCCATTGCTGAAGAATTAGAGGGAGGTGAAATCTCCGTTGGATTGAAAATTTGTTCCTGTAGAAACTGGGCAATAGTTTTCAATTGATCGAGTAGTTCCTCGGAATAATTATATACAATTCCCCTGGGAAAAAGGCGATCGCGCATTTCTTGAAGTTGAGATGCAGAAGGTTCAGGACATTTCCCTCTTGCACCGTTTTCTCGCCTATCGCGCCGATATACTCCATGAAACGCTTCTACCACATCCCGTTCTTGAGGTGAAAGAGTTTCCATTTGGTAACGCTTAATATCATTGAGTTTTCCCCAAGGAGTAGTTAAAGACAAACCAAATTCCACCCATAACGTTCGAGTTAATTCTGGGTGGCGACGGGTGAGTAAATAAGTCCAATTCCAGAGTCCAGCTTTATTAGGATTGAACTTTCTCAAAATGTGCGCCCAAAAATAAGGGTAAGAAGACTGAGAGTTTTCGCTAACTTCCTCAAAGCTCTTAATTTTACCATCATCAGTAAGTACCAGGTACAATAAGTCTAGGTGGGAAAAACCATAGCGATCGCCAAATTGTTGAGCCAGTTTGTGACAAGCATGAACAATAGCATGGGAAATGTAACAACGCAAAGAAAGTCCTGCTGTTATGCTTCCTTGTTTAGAAGAGACAGAATTTTGAGATAGAAAGTGAGATAGCAAAGTAGCTTGAATTTTTCGGTCATCTTGAGAGGGGAGTTCTTTGAGTTCAGCAATAGACGGAAACCAAATTTGAAATTGTTGCTGAACAGGCAATAGTACCTCCTCTTGATATCCCCTCTGAGAAGCAGACACATTATAGCTAGCTAAATCAATTTTGCGTAATGTCCAGTAGTTCTTGCTCAGAACCATTTGTCTCCTCCCTATACTCCTCCACAGTATTATTCAACTTTATTAAATCAGTATTTAGGCTCATTAGCACTTACAATACATTCTCCTAAAGGTTCTATTTTACTCTAGTCTCTGATGATTTTAACTTATGCACCTTTGAGAAATAATTGACAGAACCTGCATAAGTTCCCCCAGACTGAAGCTAGTAGTTAATGAACAGAATAAATCAGGAGAAACACGATAATGAAAATAGGCGAAATTTTGCTCCGAAGACAAGTTATTTCTCAAAATCAATTAAAGGAAGCAATAAATATTCAGACTTCAATGAAAATGGGTGAAATATTACTGCGAAGACAATTTATTTCTCAAAATCAATTAAAGGAAGCAATAAATATTCAGACTTCATTGCATCTGAAACTAGGAGAACTATTAGTCTTCCAAGGTTGGATTCAACCACAAAATATAGAAGAAGCTTTAAAGGAACAATATTGGCGAGAAAATGGTGATTGGATAATTGACTAACCTACTTTGTGATCTACCGAAATAAAAAGCGCTATAAAATTTCAAACTTCATCAACTAACTTCATTTTTATTATAGTCTCTGATGATTTTAACTTATGCACTTTTGAGAAATAATTGGTAGAACCTGCATAAGTTAACCTTGATGGAAGCTAGTAGGTAATGAACAGACAAAATAAATTCAGGTGAAACACGATTATGAAAATAGGTGAAATTTTAGTACGAAGACAATTAATTTCTCAAGTTAAACTAAACCAAGCAATAAACGTTCAGACTTTATTGCATCTCAAACTAGGAGAACTATTGGTGTTTCTAGGTTGGATTCAACCAAAAAATTTAGCAGAAGCTTTAAAGGAACAATATTGGCGACAAAATGGTTATTGGGTAATTGACTAAGCATCAATTGAAGATTAAAAAAAAATCTACTTATAGAGCAATAATTATGATTTTTTTCAGGGTGATTTATTGCTAACAAAAAGTATTTATACAAGGAATGATTGAGTATGACGATAAAATTCAGTTTGTTTATTTTATATTGATTTGCAACAATTTTTTTTATCTCTACTAAGGAAAAGAAAAAATGAATGAATTACCAGTTTTGATAGAACCATACTCTCGTAAAAAATCCAGATTTAAACTACGGAAAATATTAATTTTTTTGGTAGCACTATTGATTGGTTTATCTCGGGCATTACAAACTATTGCTCAGGAAACTTCTCCTTTTTACTGGAATTTTATCAATGTTGAAATTGATTTGCAAAAAAATGGAGATATGCTGGTCAGCGAAACCCAGAAATATGTTTTCACCCAACCCCATACAAACCAAAGATATCGATATATTCCACTAGATAAAGTCGATAAAATTACTGATGTTACAGTTTGGGAAAATCAAGAACAAATCCCTAGTCAAACTGAAATCCAAAATAACCAGATATGGATTAAATGGCAACATCAACTCAATGCTCCTGAAGCTCATACTTTTGTCTTGAAATATCGGGTTATTGGTGGTTTACATATTAATGATAGTGGAGATAAGGTTTACTGGAAAGCTATATTTGCTAACCGGAGTGCTGTTATTAAGAATGGCAAAATAATAGTCCGACTACCGGAAGTTTTATCAGAAAAAATCCAAAATTATAAAAGTTTTGGAGTGCCAACTAACGCTCGAAAAATTAATTCAACAACGGTAGAATTTGTTGCTCAAAAACCAATTCCACCGCAACAAGAAATAGAAGTGCTGGTGCTATTTCCCCATAATATTCTTGATGTTGCAAAACCAAATTGGCAGCGGAATCAAGCAGTTAGTTCTCTTTTTTCAGGATTATCAGACCTGATATTTGAGACAAACTTCACAATATTCATATTGATAGGGATAGGGGTTTTATTTATCGCCTTGATTATTCGTAGTAAGACCAATGGAGGAGGCAGTGACAGTAGTGGTTACGGTGGCGGTAGTTACGGTGGCGGTAGTTACGGTGACAGTAGTTACGGTGGCGGTAGTTACGGTGGCGGTAGTTACGGTGGCGGTGGCGACGGTGGCGGTGGCTGCGGTGGTGGCGGTGGCGACGGTGGCGGTGGCGACGGTGGCGGTGGTGGTGGCGGTGGATAGTATCAGTTGAACAATTAGGACTACTACCCATTAACCTCACTATATAACGAAATGTCGATGCACCTCATACCATTGAGATTGCTGCCTTTTACTCCGTTCCAGTTCCAATGACATAGTTGTAAATTTTCCCACCTGCCTACTTAGCTATTCTCAATATGGCCATAACTACCGCCCCCCACTAATACTAAATCCGCTTACCACAATTAAACTTTTGTAAATCTTCTCCGAAAAAGACTGTAGGGACGTTCCGTGGAACGTCCCTACAATGGTTTGACAAAAAGCTTATAATTGCTGGAATTTTCCAATATCTAACATTTACCGAAAAATCAAGGTATAAAGCCTCTCCATTCATGGAGAAAAAATCAAAAAATTCCTTGAGCGCCAATCCTTCTATTACAGAAGAGGTAATTGTTAATTGTTAATTATTAATGGCTTTGTTGTATGAAAGCATATAGCTACCGCACAAGCTTAAGCATATGTACTTCATACTTCTACAACTATTGTCCAATAGATGAATAGAACATCAATCTTCGACATAAAAAGAATGAAACCTTTACCTGTAAAGGCTTTTAGACTTAATCAGCCAGCTCTAACTATTGTCCAATAGATGAATCAAACATCAATCTATAGAAAGAGAGTGATATAGCTGCCACTAGGTTCACCTTTCATATCGGCGACAGCCGAAAAGCGGAACGGATGTTCTATCGCTACTTTCATGGAACAAAGCCATTATTAATTATTAATTATTGAACACCTTTTTCAGAGACCAAAACACCATTCAGAAAAATATCAGCTAACCCCTCCGCCATTTCTTGCATTGCTTGGGGAGAAGCATCAGGTTCTAATAAGGTTTTTTGACTAAAACCCGCGATCGCAAACATTCCTAGAAACACCCGTGCCACAATTTTCGGATTCATTTGACGATATACACCCCGCTCCATCGCTGTTGCAAAAAAAGCCTCCGCCACATCCGTCATTTTCTCAATAACTTCCGATTGAATTTTATCTCTCAATTCTGGATGAAACTGCGCTTCCAAGAAACAGACTTTCATCATATCTGCATTGCGACTAATATTTAACATCCGGCGACGCATCACTTGTGCTACAGCTTTATAGCTAGACATCTCACTTAATTCTGTCAATAAATCTGTAAGAATTTCCACCCATCCTGTCGTAGCCAACTCTATCAAAATTGCCTTTTTATTACTAAAATGATGAAATAATGTACTCTCTGCTACTCCCACCTCCTTTGCTAAATCACGAATTGTCGTACCATCATATCCATGTCTAGCAAACAATTTTTGAGCTGTTTGTAATATTTTAGTTCGTGTCTGTATCTCTGGAGTTTGTAACTGAGTTGAAACTTTCATAATAGTTAACTTTTTATCTTACTCTAACTATTTGTAGCCTCATTATTTAACAATTTAATGATTAATTAATAAACTAGGGAGTAGAGGAGTAGAGCTTTGGTTTCCAAACCAAAGCGAAAATCGGATTTGGAGACCAAAGCCAGACAATTTTTTTTCACAAATCCTGCACGGATTACTATAGAAAGTATCAGTTAGTATTCAAATGCTGGTTATTTTGTTTTCATTAATTGATAATGAATAATATCATGTGCCCCTAAAAGGGGGAGCTACCCTAACAGATAATCACTTATAATAAAGTTTTTGTTTGTAGAATAGCTCTCAGCCTTATCTAGAGTTGTGGCTAGAGCAAAACTACGAGCTTTAATTATAGTAACTATAGAGAAATAAATTTTTTCCTTTTAGTCAATCCTCTCCCTCAAAGGGATTAGAGATTAAAAAAACTCTTTCATTATCAATTATCAATTATCAATTATCCATTATCCATTATCCATTGGTAAAGCAAACTTCTATTTTATTAGCTGGTCGAGCAACAGGAAATTTATTAATTGTCAAATCTTGATTCTCTTTAAATTTCCAACTACAATTATCCAGTAGAGAAGATATAAAAATTTTGATGACCAAATAAGCAAATTCTTTGCCTATACATTCCCTTGCACCACCTCCAAATGGGATATAACAAAAAGGTTTCTTTTTATCTTCAGCATTTGCAGTATTAAACCTTTCTGGATTAAATCTTTCTGGTTGATCATATATTTCTGGGTCTTGAAGAACTGAATTAACTTGATAACTTATATACCACCCTTTAGGAATTCGGAATCCTTGAAAAGAGAAATCTTGAATGACTTGTCGAAATCCACAACTAACAGGAGGAGCTAGCCGTAATACTTCTTTGATAACTTGTTCTAGATAAACCATTTTCTTTAATTTAGCTAAAGATAGTGGTTCTGCTCTATCCAATTTTTCTTGTTCTATTTGAAGTGATTTTAAAACATCTGAATGCTCGGATGTTAAGATTAAAAAAGAAGTTAATGCCGAACTTAATTCCTTTCTTCCTAATGCTAAAAGATTCACCATTTGTTCTACTATTTCTCTTACAGTTAGTTTATTATTCGTTTGTTGTTGAACTGTAAGTAATATGCCTAATACATCTGAACCAAAATCACTCTCTTGCTGTCTTTTTATAATAATTTGTTCAAATTGATGAAATAATTTATCCTTACTTTTTAAAGCACGACCTAATTTAGTCCAAGGAAAAGCTAAAGGAATGGTATTTAATCCTGAAATCATATCTTTTAAATAATTACCTATCTCAGTTTTTGAGCCACAATCTATCCCTAGCAATAATTTTGAAACCAGGTCTAAAGTATAATTATTTATTTCAAAATATAAGTCTACAAAATCATATTTTATCCATTTTGAAAAATAGCTGTGACTCAAATTATGTATAGTATTAATATAGTTATCTAAAACTTTATTTTTGAGAGTTTTAGATAATAGTTTTTGCCTATCTATATGCTCTTTATCTACTAAGACAGTAATATCACTTTGACCGTATATTATTTGATAATTCCTAAAAACTTCAGTAGATGTAAAGTATTGATTTTTATTAGCAGATGTGAAGTATTGATTTCCATTAGTTACAACAAATTTAACAGCTTCATATCCTTGAAATAAAATAAATTTTTTACCTAGAAGTCTGGTTTTATAAATAGGACCATATTTTTGGTAAATTTCTTCTATAATATTCTGATGATTTTTTTGGATTTTTTTGTTTTGTCTAAAAAAAGGTAATCCTAAATTACCAGGTGGCAAAGGCAAAGAATAAACTGGATTCATATTCATAAATATTGAATTTATATAGTATAGTAATCCTAAATGATTTGTGAGAAAAAACGGTAGGGGTTTGGTCTCCAAACCAAAGCATCAAGTGATTTGGAGACCAAACCCCTACGATAAAATCTTACAACCTATTTAGGATTGCTATATCAATAGATTTGTTACTCTTTCAAATAAAGATTAGAGTTATTTTATCACTATTATTTACAAGAGCAAATTTTTCTACTGTCTCTAGTTTTCAAGACGTTACAGCTAGAGAAATTTTGCTCATAGAACTCAGGTCATTTCAGTTAGCCTCCTGTCGGAGGAGCTACGCTTTTCATGTCGCGCAGCGAAACAGTTAGCCTCATAAGGTCGTAACTGCGTTTTTTCGTATAGGGAATGCTCCGCAAATATGTCGCGCAGCGAGACATTACCTCTGAATGTTTGCGCAGCATGACCTAGGAAACTCAGAGGCTTGACATAAAGGAATATTCTCTTTTTTTATCCTCTTCAAAGGGGAGGCTTGAGACCTTTTTTTTTGGTCAACATCAATTTTCTAATAGTCCAGAATATAATTTTAGATAAATATAGTGATTTGATTACTGATGTTTGGCCATAAACTAGAAAAGTCTACCCAAAACCAACAGAAAAAACCTAAATAATAATTGGATATGCTGAAAAACTTATTATCTCAAGTTATATTATTTCCCTGCTGGTCTCAAAAATTAATTAGCTCCCTCCTGGACAAGGCCAACTTTAATAACCTATTCCTTAATGGCTCGTTTCGCAAATCACTCAAATTTTGCCTTTGCCTAACTACCTTATGTTTCTTATGTTTTGGCCTTGCACCCAGTATGGCCTTAGCAAAGGAATCTACTCCTGACCAAAAAATCTCAATCAAACCCTACTTAGACCGAGTAATTAAAAAAGTCACAGAATTTCGCCTCAATAATGGCATGAAATTCATTGTTCTAGAACGAAATAATGCTCCTATTATATCCTTTGTTATTTATGCTGATGTGGGTGGAGCAAATGAACCAGATGGAAAAACAGGTGTAGCTCACTATCTGGAACATTTAGCTTTTAAAGGTACAAAAAAAATCGGCACAAAAGACTATGAAGCAGAAAAACCAACTTTAGATAAATTAGACCAGATATTCGCACAAATTCAGGAAGCTAGCACAGATGGCAAAACAGAAGAGGTTGCCCAACTCAAAGCAGACTTTGAGAAAGCTCAAAAGTTGGCATCTGAATATGTGAATCAAAATGAGTTCTCGAAAATTGTCAAACAAGCAGGAGGAGTCGGACTGAATGCTGCCACCTCCGCAGACTATACCCAATACTTTTATAGTTTACCTGCCAATAAATTAGAATTATGGATGTCTTTAGAGTCAGAAAGATTTCTAGACCCAGTATTTAGGGAATTTTACAAAGAAAAACAAGTAATTATGGAAGAGAGGCGATCGCGCACTGAAAATTCACCTGTTGCTCAATTATTAGAACAATTCCTCGATAAAGCTTTCCTAGTACATCCTTATGGTCGCCCTGTGATTGGTTATTCAGAGGATATCCAAAATTTAACCAGAGAAAATGTTCGGGATTTTTTTGATACTCACTACGTTCCTAGTAATTTAACTGTCGGGATAGTTGGAGATGTTAACCCTAAAGAAGTCAAGAAATTAGCAAAAAGATATTTTGGTCGTTACAAAGTCAAACAAAGACCGCCTAGAGTCAACATTGTCGAACCTACCCAAACCGAAACACGGGAAGTAACGATGAAGTTAAAATCCCAACCTTGGTATATAGAAGGTTATCATCGACCAGCAGTGAATCATCCCGACAATGCAATTTATAATATGATTGCTAGTATTATGAGTGATGGTCGTACTTCTCGCCTATATCAGTCATTAGTTGAGGAACAAAAAATTGCACTCGTCGCCAGAGGGTTTAGTGGTTATCCGGGAAGTAAATATGCACATCTGATGCTCTTCTATGCCATGACTTCTCCTAATAGTAATATAGATGAAGTAGGATCGGCTTTGCAAACAGAAATTGAAAGGTTAAAAACAGAGTTAGTTTCTGAGCAAGAATTAGAACGGGTAAAGACTCAAGCGCGAGCAGGTTTATTGCGTTCTCTTGATTCTAACATGGGTATGGCCACTGCTCTCTTAAGCTACGAAGTTAAAACAGGTTCGTGGCAAAATCTATTTAAAGAGTTGGATGCCATTAATGCTGTAACTAGAGAAGATATTCAGCGTGTTGCTCAAGAAACTTTCGTGGCAGAAAACCGCACTATTGGGAGACTACTTCCTAAGTCTAGTAGGGTGCGTTAGGCGCTTACCAAAAACTAAGGTTGAACTGTCAAACATATAGGTTGCGCCGTAACGCACCGTCAATAAGTTGATCTGGATCTAAAATGGTGCCCTGCGACGGACTGTTGAATCCATTTCACAGTCTAGATTTTCACCGTCTAACGCACCCTACTAGCAGTCCAGTAGGGTGCGTTAGGCGCTCACCAAAAACTAGGGTTTAACTGTCAAAAATATAGGTTGCGCCGTAACGCACCGTTGATCTGGATCTAAAATTGTGCGTTACGACGGATTGTTGAGTCCATTTCACAGTCTAGATTTTCACCGTCTAACGCACCCTACAATAATGAACTGCTGTGTTGGGTTTCGGTTCCTCAACCCAACCTACAAAATCTACTTTTACCTCTAATATAACAACAACAAACTATGCTCTCTAACCAAAAGAAAACTACTCAATCAAAACTTGTCTTAACAGCATTTTTAGTAATAGTATTGCTGTTATCTATTCTAGGGCGAATACCAGCTATCGCTCTAGCACCGCCAAAACATTACACTGAACTAGAATTTCCACCATTGCCAGAATTAGAGATACCAGATTATACTCGCTTTCAACTTGATAATGGCATAATTGTGTATCTCATGGAAGACCATGAACTTCCCCTAATTGGTGGACGCGCCATATTTCGCACAGGTTCGAGATTTGAACCAGAAAACAAAGTAGGGTTAGCAGACTTAACCGGAACTGTTATGCGTACAGGAGGCACAATTCAACACACCCCCGAACAAATAAACGAACTACTCGAACAAAAAGCAGCAGCAGTCGAAACAGGTATCGGCGGTACTGCTGGTAGTGCTAGATTTAGTTGTCTCACTGAAGACTTGACAAAAGTATTCGGATTATTTGCCGAAGTTATTCGCGAACCCGCATTTACTGAAGAAAAATTAGAGCTTGCTAAACAACAATGGCAAGGTAGTATTTCTCGTCGGAATGATGACCCTGGCTCTATTGCTGGTCGTGAGTTCCAAAAATTGATTTATGGTGAAGAGCACCCCTATGCTCGAACTGTTGAATATGAAACCCTCAACAATATTTCCCAGGAAGATTTAATTGATTTCTATGCCAAATATTTTCATCCTGAGAATATGATTTTGGGAATAGTCGGAGATTTTAAGACTAAACAGATGCGATCGCTGATTAAAGAACAACTAGGGGACTGGGAACCAAGCAGTAAAGGAGTAAAACCACTTCTACCAACTGTTACTCAAGCTGAAGTCGGTGATATATTTTTTGTCGAACAACCTCAGCTCAATCAAAGTTATATACAAATGGGTCATTTGGGCGGAAAATTAGATAATCCTGATTATACAGCTTTGAGCGTAATGAATAGCGTTCTCAATGGTTTAGGAGGGCGTTTGTTTAATAATATTAGATCGCGCCAAGGTTTAGCTTATTCTGTTTCTGCTTATTGGAGTCCTAACTATGATTATCCAGGAGTATTCGTCGC
This sequence comes from Dapis hubbardiae BLCC-M172, assembly GCF_050016015.1. Classification (NCBI taxonomy): domain Bacteria; kingdom Bacillati; phylum Cyanobacteriota; class Cyanophyceae; order Oscillatoriales; family Microcoleaceae; genus Dapis; species Dapis hubbardiae. The sequence goes on along the minus strand of NZ_JBNHEQ010000333.1, from coordinate 20,867 downwards.
TGGTGGTGAAACTCGTTCGGATGCAACTGTACCATTTATTGAGTCTGTTAAGGAAGAAATTGAACGTATCCGCACTCAACCTATTACAGAAGAGGAACTTCAGCACGCTAAAGACTCTACCCTCAATTCATTTATTTTCAACTTTCAAGATCCAGCTCAAACTTTATCCCGTTTGATGCGATATGAATATTATGATTATCCTGAAGATTTCATTTTCCGTTATCGCCAGGAATTGGAAAAAATTACAGTTGCAGATGTACAGAGAGTAGCTGAAAAATATTTGCAACCAGAGCAAATGGTAACTTTAGTTGTGGGTAATAAAGAGGGAATTCAACCGCCTCTGAGTAGTCTGGGAAATGGGATTGAAATTACTTCTATAGATATTACAATTCCGGAACCAAGTTAAATTTATAGCTTTTAGCTCAAGTAATGCGTAGGGGCGAATGGCCATTCGCCCCTACAAGCAAAATTTGTAGTGAACTGTTTCATCTTAAAATGGTGCAATAGGATTTTTTCTCCCTTACCACCTTGTCTTCCTTGTCCTCCTTGTCTTCCTTGTCTTCCCACAACCTAAAATCTAATGCACAGTTTTAGCTGAAACATTCCAGTAGGGTGCGTTAGACGGTTAAAATTTAGACTTTGAAAGGCATTTAACAATCCGTCGTAACGCACCATCTTAGACCAATTATCAAAAGTATTGCTATACTTAGAAGTTGACAAAAATAACTTTTATTCATCACCAAAGTTACCAAATATCCACAAGTCTTTGCTCCAACAAATAATATTTAGGAATAGAAAATCCAAAAGCACATAATTTTGATATAAATTAATGACAAACACAAACATTTACACTGAATCGGAAAAAATACTAATTACCAAAATCCGGAGTTTACCTCCAGATAAAGTTTCCGAAATAATAGATTTTGTAGATTTTTTGTCTCAGCGACAACAACAGCAAAATTTGACTAATTCTATTACTAAACTGTCTGAAGCAGCTTTTGATAAAATTTGGGATAATCCCGAAGATGATGATTATGACTATTTATAAATTTGGTGATGTTATTCTAGTGCCATTTCCATTTACTAACCAAACTACTAGCAAAAAGCGACCTGCTGTTGTAGTAAGTTCGGATATTTATAATAGTCAATATACCGATTTAATTATTATGGCTATTACCAGTCAAAATAAAGTAATATCTCGTGTTGGAGAAGTTATAGTTACAGAGTGGAGTAATGCTGGTTATTTCAGTTATCAGTTATCAGTTATCAGTTATCAGTATTTTTTTATTAGGAAACTAGGAAAACTTGAAGATGGCAATCGCCAAGCTTTGAAAAATGCTTTATCGGAAATATTAGATGAGTGATGGCAGTATAATTTTTTTGTTGTTTAATTTGCATAGTGGATAATTTACAGCAGATTTCGGTCAAATGAGGTACAAGGTAAATGGTGAAAATATTATAGTGCGGGATCTTGCCCGCGATGGGTGTACTTCATAACATCGGAAACTGCTGTATATTAAATCTGGCAGCATCGCTTTCTTTGATAAACCTGGTTTCTGCATAATTTATAATAAATAAAGAGGTAAAATATGAGTCATAAATTGCCAAAATTAGAGAAGAGTAAAAATGGCTGCTAAGGATAAATTTCATGCTGTGGTTAGAATTGCTTTGGAAAAGGAGGAATGGCAGATAACCGACGATCCCCTGCTACTGGAAGTAGGCGGAACTAAATTTGAAATTGATTTAGGTGCAGAAAAACTATTAGCAGCAGAACGTGGTGAAGAAAAAATTGCAGTTGAGATTAAAAGTTTTTTGACTGATTCCCCATTAACAGATTACCATGGTGCTTTAGGACAGTTTTTGAATTATCGGTTAGCTTTAGAAATTAGCGAGCCAACACGAATTTTATATTTAGCAATACCTGTGGTTGCTTATGAGAGTTTTTTTAAGCGGGAATTTGCCCAAATGTCTTTAGAAAGATATGAAATCAAACTAATTATTTATGACCCAAAACAGGAGGTAATTGTACAATGGATATCTTAGAATCTTATCGCAATATTATTCAGTCTATATTAACAGTTTATGCTGCCATCCCCATATCAAATGGTGAGATAGATAATTACACAGTTTTTGATACAAAACAAGACCATTATATGGTGATGAATGTAGGATGGGATGGTTATCGGCGTGCTTATGGTTGTGTTTTACATTTGGATATTAAAGGAGAAAAGATTTGGATAGAGCAAAATATGACGGAAATGAGAATTGCTGAAAAACTTGTGGAGCAAGGAGTGCCAAAAGAAGATATTATTCTGGGATTTCAAGCTCCTGAAATGCGGGAATATACTGATTATGGAGTTGCTTAATTATTGTCCAATAGAGCCATAAAAATCAATCTCGGAAAAATCAGCAATATAGCTGCCGCTAGGCTCCGCCAACGCTCTTTTCAGTAAAATGATGAATCAGCTCACCTTAACTATTGTCCAATAGATGAATAAAACATCAATCTCGGAAAAATCAGCGAAACGCTCTTTTTCAGTTATCAATTTGTGACAAAATATCCAAACTCATTTCATCTGATAACTCTTGTTGACGATTTTCCGTGGCAACTTGCTGCAAAAATGTGAGATAATTCTGCCAAACAGTTTCACTATTGGGATGTTCTTGTCCTAGTTGGGAAAATAAAATAGCTAAAGCTTGCAGATACAATGGTTCGGCTGCTTCGTATCTCCCTTGAGAACGGTATAATTCTGCTAGGTTGTTGAGGTGGGTGGCAAGATCGGGATGATTTTCCGGCAGGGCAATTTTGTCGATTTCTATGGCTTGGAGGTACAAAGGTTCTGCTGCTTCGTATTTGCCTTGAGAATGATATAAATATGCTAGGTTGTTGAGGTGGGTGGCAAGATCGGGATGATTTTCGGGCAGGGCAATTTTGACGATTTCGATGGCTTGGAGGTACAAAGGTTCTGCTGCTTCGTATTTGCCTTGAGAATGATATAAATATGCTAG
>NZ_JBNHEQ010000333.1:12483-17758 GCF_050016015.1 Dapis hubbardiae BLCC-M172 | reverse complement strand
TAGGTTGTTGAGGTGGGTGGCAAGATCGGGATGATTTTCGGGCAGGGCAATTTTGACGATTTCGATGGCTTGGAGGTACAAAGGTTCTGCTGCTTCGTATTTCCCTTGAGAATGATATAAATATGCTAGGTTGTTGAGGTCTCTGGCAAGATCGGGATGATTTTCGGGCAGGGCAATTTTGTCGATTTCGATGGCTTGTTGGTACAAAGGTTCTGCTGCTTCGTATTTGCCTTGAGAATGATATAAATATGCTAGGTTGTTGAGGTGGGTGGCAAGATCGGGATGATTTTCGGGCAGGGCAATTTTGACGATTTCGATGGCTTGGAGGTACAAAGGTTCTGCTGCTTCGTATTTGCCTTGAGAATGATATAAATATGCTAGGTTGTTGAGGTGGGTGGCAAGATCGGGATGATTTTCGGGCAGGGCAATTTTGACGATTTCGATGGCTTGGAGGTACAAAGGTTCTGCTGCTTCGTATTTCCCTTGAGAATGATATAAATATGCTAGGTAGCTGTAGACAGTCGCAATATCAGGATGATCTTTATCTAGCTGCTTTTCTGCTATTTCTCTACCTTTCTCTAACCAAGGTTGTGCCTGTGGATAAAATCCTTGACCTTGATAGAATGAACCTAAGCTAGTAAAAGGAACAATTAAATCATCATCACTCAAATATTCAGTCAAATGTTCTGCCACTTCCGTAATATGAGGAATATCTACCTTAAATTTCTCAACTTCCTCCCGTGTAATGTCATAGGGAATTTCCCCTGCCGCCTCCACCATCATCATAACAAAACTACGTTTCAACTCATCCGCTTCTGGATATTCTCTCAATTTTATCTGCAAAAACTCCCGCACCAAAGGATGTAAACTATAAACCCCAGACTCAACACCCTTCAACAAATGCAGATTTTCCAAATCCCCAAGAGCAATTTCCCACACTTCCAACTCCTTATCATCCTCTATCCCATCCAACCACAAAGGAATAGGTGCCAAAGCAAACAACCCCAACCACAGACTTATTTCTTGAGTATTCTCATCCAACTTATCCCAACTCAAAGCGATCGCCTCTGCCACACCATGAGGATAATTAATCAACTCGTTAGCTGACATCGCCTGATGTTCCAGACTTTTTCGCTGTAAACGCTGGAGCATTTTTGTCAAAGCCAAATTATCCCTATTCAAAGATTCCCAATACTCATCCAAATACCGCCCCACTAATTCGATCGCTAAAGGCAAATAACCCAACCATTTCAAAAGTTCCCTTGCTTTTGCTTCTTGGGGTTCCATCAAAATTCTATCTCTACCAATAATTGACCTTAACAAATCCATGGCTAGCAAAGGTGGCAACACATCCAGAGGCAACTCCCGAAATTCCTTCTTGCCAAAATGTTTACGAGTCGTCAGCAGTACCCGAAACCGAGACAAGTCAGGAGGCAAAAAAGGCTTTACCTGAGATTTGTAGTCAGTCACATCATTATATATAAGTAACGCCTCCCCCTCAGACCAATATTGCCAACAGTAGCGCAACCTTCCCTGTAAGTCTTCGTCTTCCGGTAGAATAAGTTGGAGATTATTCTGAGCAAACCTGAGTATCTGAATACCCACATTCTCCGCAGGTACTTCCAACCAACAGATACCACCAGGGTAAGCAGACTTATTAGCACGAGCGTATCGACGGGAAAGTTCCGTTTTACCCACACCCCCTATTCCCGAAACAGACACAACAGCAACCCGTTGATTATTTTTTAGCAATTTGTGGAGTTCGTCAAGTTCTCTTTCCCTACCCACAAAAACTTTATTATCTAAACCTTCCTCCCCAGGAATATAGTATTTTTGTTTTGGATGTTGAAATTGGGTACTTTTCTTTGTCGGTGCCCCTCCCGACGACTTCAGTCAAAAGTTAACTTCCTTAATTTTGACAGTTTTATTGCCAACAATACCTGTATCACCTACATTACCGCCAGTAATAGTGCTTCCCTGAAACAAAGCATTAATTTTCTCAGCAGTTACCCCTTGAGACTTAATTTTTTCTAACTTTGCCTCAAGATTTTTGACATCTTCTGGATGTTCCTCTTTAGCAACCGCAACTACATCAATAATATCTTGGTTAAGTTCCGAGTTTTGATTAGCCACCGCCTCCATTTCCCGTATCGCTTGCTCAAAATCTTCAGGAAAAGGATTTTCTTGTGCAGGTTTCAAAGCACAGAAAGTATCCGCAGGCATTCCTTTGACTCGTTTCCATAACTTACCCGCTTGCTCCAAAGTCTTTTCACTTAAACCTTCCCCTGCTTTTTCCACATATTTAACTAAAAAAGGATAGGCGATCGCTGCTGCAGTTAATTCTATAGGTTCCATTGTTTTTGCTCCTTGCTAAATAATAAAAAATTAAGTCTATTATTTTAGATGAGAAGTCTCAATTATTCTGCCCCCTATTTTTCTATTATATATCTATATATATAGTAGATGTAGTGCAAAACTTTTAGGGTGCGTTAGACGACTAAAAATGTAGGTTGGGTAGAACAAAGTGAAACCCAACAAAGTGTTATTGTTGTTGGGTTTTGTTCCTGAACCTAACCTACGCTAGTATCAATATTAGAGCTGTAAGAAATGTTAATTAACATTGATAAAAATCATCCACAAATATTAGAAGGTTTAGATATTTGGTTACGCCTTGGCTTAATCTCCGATGATGAAGTTAGGCAACTTTGCCAAAAATATCTAAGTACCCCTCTACCACAAGTTATCAAAACAGAGAAATTAGTAACTAACACTAAAACAAGTCAAACAAAAATAGATTTACAGCAAACTATCCCTAAGACTTCTACTGTAAAATCTCCTAATTTAATCACTCAATTATTACAGTCATTAATGGCAGAATTAAGCTTGCGATGGCTGCTTTTTTTAGGTTTATTTTTGGTGGTTGTTTCTTCTGGTTTACTTGCAGCCAGTCAGTGGGAAAAATTTCCTCCTCCCGCACAAGATTTAGTGCTTTTAGCATATACATTATGCTTTTTTGGAGCGACAGTTTGGACGAGAAAAACAGGAAATTTACGTTTAACTTCCGAGACGTTGCGACTGGTGACATTACTGTTAGTACCTGTGAATTTTTGGGCAATAGATGGCTTAGGTTTATGGGGTAATATTGGAGAATGGTTAATAGTAGCATTAGCTTCTTTTTTGCTTACCAGTATCGTCATTTATTTTGACAAAAAAATTACTAATTATCTTTCTAAACAGTGGATTTCAATTGCTGCACTAAACTTGTTAGGGCTGAGTTATTTACAGTATGGATGGAAATTTTCAGGATTTCCTATTTTGGCAATTTATTTAGGTGTGATTGGTACAGCAATAGCCACTATTTATCATAACCAAACTCAAAAAATTACAGAAACAACAGAAGTTGAAAATAAAACTAATACTGGAGAGCTACTCACAGGAATTGCCATTGTAGTTTATGCACTCTTGATTTTGCTAGCTAGAGGGATTTTTGTTGCCAATGTAGATATCACAAAATTAGGATTAGCCTTGGGAATAAGTGGGTGGATATTATTGAAAAATAACATCTATAATCAAATTAAACAAAAATTATTTATACAAAATCGGATTGGGATTAGTTTGTTATTTCTTGGTTGGTTAGTTTCAGTATATGCTCAACCTTGGCAAGCATTACTTGTTAGTATTATTGGCTTATTATTGTTAGCTGAAAATCTGCAAAAATCTTGGCGAAGGATTGAATTATCTACAATTTTTTGCATTGGTTTACAAATAACTTGGTTAGGATGGCGGTTAATTCCAAGTGCAACTAGACAAACTTTATTTACCACAACAACTCAAATTTTTAATGCTCAAAATTCACCAGAATCATTATTCAGTTTAACTTGGTTTCCCTACTTAATATTTATGGTCTGGGTGACAGATTGGATTTATCGCAGTCAACAAATTAATTTAGGAAAGTTTAGTGAAAAAATCTGCTTAGGGTTTGGAGTATTTTTAAATATATTATCCTGGCAAAATCCTCTAGTTATATTTCTCAATTTATTAGCTTCAACTATTACCCTTGCTATTTTTAATTCTCGTCGTCAACCTACCAGAGTTGCTCTTGTTTATTTGAGTCATATCACTGCTTTATTATCAATATTTTCTGGGATTAATTATTTCTTGCCAGATTTAAGTTTAACCGCATGGATAATAATTTTATTAGTAATGATGGTGAGTGAATGGGGAATATTTATATTGCAGACCAAGATAACAGCAGAAACAAGGATAGTTACACCTACATCTTCTATCTCGTTGTTAAGTTGTTTCTGTTTAAGTGCTTGGCATCTGGGTTTAGTTTTAGCAACTATAAGTTATATTTTGCTGTTGGGTAACTTAGGAAATTTTCAACCTAATATTTGCACGGTTATTAATTGCCAGTTATCACCAGAATGGCGAATTATTTGGTTTATTACTCCTTTAGCTTTAACAACTATTTCCAGCAGAATAATATCTTTCAGAAAAATAGCAGGTGAATTAAGTATCGCTGCTGTAATTATGCTCCAAACTTTAACTTTATGGCAGCCAGAAACTCGATTGCTTGGTTTGGGTTTAGGGATAGTTTTAATGTTCTTTAATACCAAATACCTACTAACTCAAACATCAGCAAATATTACGGTAGGATTTGTCTTAACTGTTATAAGTGTTTGTCTGTGGGAAAGTGTATTAGGTTTGCCTCCTGTTTCTGGGGTGGAGTGGTTATTAATTATTAGCATATATTTAGTAAATTTATGGTTATTGTACTCTCGAATAGTTCAATTATCAGGGAAGTTATTTAATATTTACGCCAAAGCATTAGATCGTTGGGCGATAACTTTGTGCAGCTTAGAATTAATCCTATTAACAATCCACTCTTTAGGAATTTATGGTGAAATTGTTAATCCCTCAATAATAGTAATTATATCTGCTACTCTGACATTATTTGCCATTGGTTATCGAGGATTTATTAAACAAACAACAGAAAACTCATCTATTACCGAATAATTAATAATTATGGGGTTGGTAAATGATTGTATGATTTTTAGTAGTCAATAGTCAGTAGTTAAAACAGTTTTTTTTACCTGACTATTAATCTGATTATTATCCAAATTTCATACCTGATTTTACTAATAGCAGTTAAGACATAAATAGATGGCAAAAATCATCATTAACTGGAAAATATTTTGAGTAGTCAGCAGTCAGTAGTCAGTAGTTAAAAGAGTTTTTTTCCTGACTATTAATCTGATTATTATCCAAATTT
>NZ_JBNHEQ010000333.1:0-12383 GCF_050016015.1 Dapis hubbardiae BLCC-M172 | reverse complement strand
TCAGTAGTTAAAAGAGTTTTTTTCCTGACTATTAATCTGATTATTATCCAAATTTCATACCTGATTTTACTAATAGCAGTTAAGACATAAATAGATGGCAAAAATCATCATTAACTGGAAAATATTTTGAGTAGTCAGCAGTCAGTAGTCAGTAGTTAAAAGAGTTTTTTTCCTGACTATTAATCTGATTATTATCCAAATTTGATACCTGATTTTACCAATACCATAATTATTAATTAAATACATTGGTTAAAAGCCTCCCCCCATGGGGAAAAAAGCGGTCGTTTAGCTAGCGCACAACTTTCCTAAGGTCATGCAAGCAAACGTTAACAGCTCCTCCCTGAGATAAAAAGCGGAACTTTCTGAAGTATGCTATATCAAATCGACTAAGAGAAAAGTGCTAGGATATTTCCTTATATTCAATTCCCTTGCGGTTTTCCTTGAGGTAATTATCCATTATCCATTATCCATTATCCATTAATGAAATTTAGCCTCAATAATTTTGTTCAGTCTAACGTTAAAGTTTATAGTTTTGCTTGGGGTTTAGAACTATTCACAGTAGAATTTTTAAGCTTAGTAAATAAATCCGTAATTAGTTTAGCCATCGCCAATATTGCATTAGGATTATTTGTGCAAATTTTAGGAGACTGGTTACAACGAAAAGTAGGTATTAATAATCTGCCTAAATGTTGGCAAACAATACCATTACTCTATGGTATTTTAGGTGCTTTATTCCGTGTAAATATTTTCGATAGCTGGACAGGTTTAACTTCCTTAGCTTTATCATTTATATTCATTGGTGTAGGTAGAAGACAAGCCAAATTAAAACCAATATTATACTTAGGTATTCTCGGAATATCTTTTGCTGCTGCCGAACTACTTTTCTATCAAATTTATTCTCTCCCATTAGGAGAAAAATTAGTTGCTTATGCCAGCCTTGGTACAACTATCACTTATAGTTATCGCTTATTATCTCCCTGGTTATTAGACTACTTAAAACTCACAGCAACAGAAATTAAAAATATTGCCAATATACATTGGGCAGTGAGTAGCTTTCTTTTACTTTTATTAGCAGGATATAATCTGAAATCTCATCCAATATTAGGATTAACTACAGCTATACTTTTAACTCGCTATGCAATTATGCAAGCAAAAAATAACTCCAATTTGCAGCAAGCAGAAATCTGGATTTATCTAGGTGTTTTAGAAGGATATGCCGTTACTATTTATATAATTAATTTACTCTCCATCACAGAATTTTTACTATCTTGGCTAGGTGCAATAGCGGCAATAATTTCCTACTTTATCTATATATTACCCTGGGAAAATTGGGGATGGCAGCTCAAACCTTGGCGACGAGTCGCTGTCATTTTGCCAATAGTAACTATATTTATTACTAATTTAAGATTAGACTTTGCTCCACCTTGGTATTGGTATGTTTCAATTTTAATAACTGCTGGATTTTATATTGTTATTTCCAAGGTAAATCAACAAATTCGATTAACTTATATTAGTGTAGCTTTAATTAATTATGCTTTGATAATTTGGCTAAATAATTTAGAAGCATCAATTCAGACATTAGTTTACGTTACTCCCATCGGATTATCATTACTTTATGTAGCTAAAGTTGATCCGATACTTAAATTACCTCAAAACAGAAATATTCGTCATAACTTACGACTGTTTGGCAGTGGGATAATTTGTTTTGTCGCTTTATTAGAAAATCAATGGACTGGTTTACTTCCAGGAATCATTAGTATTATTGCAATTTTTGCTGGATTAGGATTACAAACTAGAGCGTTTCTGTATGTCGGAACAGTAACATTTATAATCAACGTTTTTAATCAATTAATTGTGCTGAATTCTATCTATTCTTTTTTCAAATGGATAATAGGTTTAATAGTAGGAGTTGCTTTTATTTGGATAGCTGCCAGTTTTGAAACTCGACGAGAACAAATTAATAATTTATTGCAAAATTGGATAGAAGAATTAGAAAATTGGGAATAATTAGGAATTGCTGATTAAATCTAAAAGTATTGACAGATAAACGTATTAGCCTTTTTAGGTCTGTAAAAACTATAAGGTTTTTGTTCTAAAAAGCTCAAAAAGTGAGGATTTTAGGCTGACGCTCTTGCTGAAAAATCAAGGGATAATTATCCCTCCTGACTCCTGACTCTTACCCCTACTCTAAAGACTTTTTCAGCAAACCCTAATTAGGCTAATCTTAGTTATGATTCAACCGATATTCCTCACCATTAGAGACCTATGAATTTTATTTGATAGACTTATCAATTTTTTTTGCAATTTGCTCTAATTATTCCCCAATTTCCTTCTTCTGTTTATCAACAAAATCCAAATAGTTTTTACCAAAAAATGAGGGTATGCGCCTCCCCTTTTAAGGGGATGAAAAAATATTTAACTCAGTATTTCAAGCCTCCGACTAAGGTCTGAGGTTCACTGATAACTGTTTCGCTGCGCGACATGAAAAGCGCAGCTCCTCCGCAGGAGGCTAACTGAAATGACCCCTACTCTAAAGACTTTTTCAGCAAACCCTAATTAGGCTAATCTTGGTTATAATTCAACCGATATTCCTCACCATTAGAGACCTATGAATTTTATTTGATAGACTTATCAATTTTTTTTGCAATTTGCTCTAATTATTCCTCAATTTCCTTCTTCTGTTTATCAACAAAATCCAAATATTTTTTACCTTTCTCTGTGATTGAGAAGTGTTTACGCAAATTTAGATCTCTAGTGTTCTTATTCTTAAAAACTGAGTCACTATTATGTTCTTCAATAAGACCTCTATTTCTTAGTCTTTCTAATAAATATTGTTCATTAGGAAAACCAAAATTATAACTATCCTCTATATCACCTTTGATTTTTTTTAAGGTTTTATACTCGAATGCATCTAAGACCATTGCAATATTGAGTAGACTCACCTCATTTTCAATATTTTTTACTTTCTGTTTTATGTTTGACAATTCGGCATTTAATCCATCTTTTGTGATAGAGAATAAACTTAAATATTCAATGCGAAGCATCAGGACAATTAGTGCTGCAATTACTGTAATAGCCACAAGCAATTCTACTGATACATCGCTTGTCAATAGCTTGACTATAAATGTGATTTCAATTGTAGCAAGAAGAAGAAAAATTATCCACCACCTATTTGAATATTTTTCGTTTCATTTTGGTTTTTTTCAGACATCTTTTTACAACAAAAAATAAGTTTTCAGTCTAACTTAGAATCTAGGAGTATCTTGAGTATAATATTGTACTAATATATAAGTAATAATTGAACCATTAACCTAAAATCCTAAAACCTAAAACCTAAAACCTAAAACTTTCCTCAAAACTCGACTCTTGGACATTCCACAATTTATATTGAAAGAAAATCTGAAAATGACCAAATCGAAAATCTAAAATTGTAATGCCTAACTCAAGCACCCAGGTTCAACCACCTCTAGAATTTATCTCACCCAACTTCAAGCCCCTAGTACGGCAAGGCACTAAACTAATGTTACCTTGGTGGCTGAAGTTCCAGATATCCATCGCTGATATACAAGTAGACAACCTAGAAACCCTAGCCCAACAATATCAAAGTTTCCACCAAGGCAAAACCCGTTTCCTCATGGCATTCCGTCATCCTACCGCCGACGACCCATTTTGCATGGGATATATGATTTGGTATCTATTGCCCAAACTAGCCAAACAACAAGGAATAAACCTCCCATCTCTTCTTCACTATCACTTTCTTTTTGACCGAGGTATTCCTTTATGGGCAGGTGATTATATAGGTAAGTGGTATTCTTATCTGGGAGGAAGTTCAATTCACCGTGGAAAACTAGACCGTCAGGGACTAAAATCAGCTCGTGAATTATTTGCTAATGCTAGTTTACCAATGATGGCCGCTCCAGAAGGAGCCACTAATGGTCATAATGAAAAAGTTAGTACCTTAGAACCTGGTGTTGCCCAAATGGGATTTTGGTGTGTTGAGGATATATCTAAGGCAGATCGTTCAGAAGAAGTATTTATTGTGCCAGTGGGTATTCAATATAAATACTTAGATGAACCTTGGAAAAATGTGGAGAAACTTTTAACTAAACTAGAAAAAGATAGTGGTTTGTCTCCAGGGATAGAAAATATTTCTAACCAGGAAAAATTAGCACCTTCTAAACTGTATCAAAGACTTTTGAGATTAGGGGGTCATTTACTAGGAAAAATGGAAGATTTTTATCGACAATTCTATCAACGAGAGTTGCCTGAATTAACTCAAAAAAGTTCTTCCCAAGAATCTCTAACAGATGACCAAATTAATGAAGATATAAATACTCGCCTCAATACTCTTCTCAATGCTGCTCTAGAAGTTGCAGAAGAATATTTTCATATTCATCCTAAAGGTAATTTTATAGATCGTTGTCGTCGTCTTGAACAAGCAGGATGGGATTGTATTTATAGAGAAGATATTGAAAATTTGGCGACTCTTTCTCCTGTAGATAGAGGTTTGGCAAATAGACTTGCCCAAGAAGCTAGTCTGCGAATGTGGCACATGAGATTAGTAGAAAGTTTTGTGGCAGTTAGTGGTAAATATGTTAAGGAAAAGCCTACAGTAGACAGATTTGCTGATACAACTTTGTTAATATGGGATATGATTAATCGGATAAAGGGTGGTAATGCCTTAAAACGTCCCAGGTTAGGAAAACAAAGGGTGCAAATGACGGTGGGACAACCGATTTCTGTTTCTCAACGGTGGGAAGCTTACCAAACTAAACGTCGTACAGCAATATCAGACCTAACTCAAGATTTGCAAAATTCCCTTGAGGGAATGATTCAATAAACATTGAGATACTCCCAACGTTGTGCTTAGGAGACACAGCGGGATTCTTCAACTAGATATTTGAGTTGCAGTTTATACAGAGGTGATATCCTCCCTGTGTTTTTTATTATAGCAAAAGAATCAGGTATACTGTTTCTCAAGTTAGTGATACCAATTCACTTTAGAGATGTCACAAATAGTTTCCAACTTTAAATATCAAATAATTGCCAGAAACTATTATCCGATCGAGGTTTTTAGTGGATTAAATCTAACTTCTGACTTCTGACTTCTGACTTCAGTGAAACGGTATGAGGTACACTTTTTTGTTTTCTTTTCTGTTCCCTGTTCCCGGTTAAGTGTTCCCTAAAACCTATAATTTCTTACTACATCACCAGTATAAGAATTGCTGTATAGTTACTGATAGAATTTGACAAGAACTAAATTTTTTTTATTACTAACAAATCTATGACTACATCTGCTGATTTACTTAAAACCAAGTTACTGACTATTGTTACCCAAGAAATGTTAACTCCCTTAACTTCTGTTATGGGAATGGCAAGTGTTTTGAACCAGGAAATCTATGGATCTCTGACAGACAAACAAAGAGAATATGTAGAAGTCATCAATGAGAGAAGTCGATATTTGCGATCGCTCGTTGAAGAAATTGTTGCCTTAGCAAAACTAGACGAATCTGGCCAAAATGTAGAAAAAACTCCTGTTGACGTGAAAAACCTCTGTCAGCAAATAGTTAGAAACTTAGAACCAGAAAGAGTTTATCGTCAGGTTGAATTACATATATTAGGTGGAGGTGGCGATCATAAAATTGGTTTGTTTGATAAAGAAATTTTAGAACAGACACTATACAACTTAATTTACAGCGTAATTCAATCTGCTGGTTCAGGAAGTGAAGTAAAACTTCATTTGTCTGAAAAAAAAGAAGAACTGAATGTGGCAGTGTGGGTTTCTCATCCCCTTCTTGGAGATAATCTTCCTCATAGTCAACTCTACTCCCAAAAGTTATCTACAATTGAACAAAAGAGTAAATCTAGCTTAACCCTAAATAGATTACAGCTAACAGTTGCAGAACTCAAAGAAATGATTTTTGAGCAAATGCCAAAACAAGGGGAAAATGTTAATACAAACCCCACCCGCGATCTATTAGCACTGCTGTTCAGTTGTCAGTTAGCAGAACAACAGGGCGGGTCTTTATGGATTCAAGGTTCTGCTGAATCAGGGTATCGATATATTTTAGCTCTCCCACTCTCTAAGTAGGGTTTGGGGAGATGGGGAGTGTGGGGAGTGTGGGGAGTACAAAGTCTCCAAGATAGGCAAGCTGCATTAGACATCTCCAGAAAAGAAGAACTAGGGAGTAGGGACGATTTCGTTTCCTGCGGAATGCTGCGCAAACCGAATGCTGTCCCAAATGCGTAATTAGGAGCATGACCTAGGAAATCGCCCGTAGGAGAATAGGGGGAAATAATTGATTATTTCTGTACTATAATTGATTTTATTTTGGATTATTGGAGAAGTCTATTAATAAAAACAGGATTTACGCATAACCGCCATATCTAGTAGGGGGTGATTGGCCAATCGCCCCTACAGATGGTGTATAATTCGATATTTTTCGTAAGTCCTGAAAAACTGACTTTCCCCCCACACTTCCCACACTTCCTATACTGTATTATTATTATAATTCCTGTTGGTATCATAAAATGAACTCAGTTTGGCAAAAATTAACACTTACAAATCTCTCATTATCTGACTCTCAATGGCTTAATGCTAGCTATCTCTATGGTTTAGTTAATGGTTCCCTCCATAACTGGCGAAGGGGGAGTTGGTTAATGCAATGGGGGGAACCCCTTGGTTTTGTATTACTGGCAATTGTATTTAGTCTAGCTCCTTTTGTAAATACTGCTCTCATTGGTTTCTTATTACTTGCTAGCGCTGCTTTTTGGGTATTGCTGACAGTCTCGGATAACACCCAGGAACATTTAACTCCCATTCATCTACTAATATTACTTTACTGGGGTATTGCTACATTGGCAATGGTTGTTTCCCCAGCAAAGACTGCTGCTTTTAGCGGGTGGGTGAAATTAACTCTTTATTTATTATTGTTTGCTTTAGGGTCGCTAGTATTACGATCGCCTAAACTCCGCTCTTGGTTAATCAGTGTTTATTTATTGGTTTCCCTAATTGTTAGTTTCTACGGTATCCGACAATGGATAGACCAAGTTGAACCCCTCGCTACCTGGAATGATCCTAACTCCGCCCAAGCTAATGTAACTCGTGTCTATAGTTACTTAGGAAATCCTAATTTATTAGGTGGATATTTATTACCTGCTATTGCTTTGAGTTTTGTGGCAATTTTTGCTTGGCGTAGTTGGGCACAAAAATCTCTGGCAGTGACAATATTAGTAGTCAACTGTGCTTGTTTGCGTTATACAGGTAGTCGAGGTAGTTGGATTGGGTTTATAGCTGTGATGTTTGCTATGTTAATTTTAATGTGGTATTGGTGGAGTATCTATATGCCTAGATTTTGGCAAACTTGGTCTCTACCAATAGCTGTGGGCAGTTTGGGAGGGTTGTTAATTTTGGCGGTGGTGTTATTAGAGCCTTTACGCAATCGTGTTTTGAGTATTTTTGCAGGTCGTCAAGATAGCAGTAATAATTTTCGGATCAATGTTTGGATGTCTGTATTTGATATGATTCGCGATCGCCCAATCTTAGGTATTGGACCGGGTAATGATGTGTTTAATAAAATTTATCCCCTTTATCAGAGACCGCGTTACAGTGCTTTGAGTTCTTATTCTGTACCTTTAGAAATAGTTGTAGAAACTGGTTTTATAGGTTTGACTGCTTTTTTGTGGTTACTGTTAGTGACTTTTAATCAAGGTGTGTTGCAATTGAAACGTTTGCGAGATGCTAGTAATAATCAAGGATATTGGTTAATTGGGGCAATGGCAGCAATGGTAGGATTGATGGGTCATGGTTTAGTGGATACGGTTTGGTATCGTCCCCAAATTAATACTCTTTGGTGGTTGATGGTAGCTATTATTGCTAGTTATTATGGCAGGGAACAATTAACAATTAATAATTAACAATGGCTTTGTTGCATGAAAGTATATAGCTGTCGCACAAGCAAGTGCATATGTAGAATAATAACGTGCGGAAACTACTCTAACTATTGGACAATAGATGAATAGAACATCAATAATTGCCAAAGAGAGCGATATAGCTGCAGAATTGATTTTCTATCGCTAATATCATGTCCGGATAAGAGCGTGATAGAACTCCGTTCCGCTTACGCGACCAAAAAACTTTCTCATGCATATACTTTTTTTATCCCCTCTTCCCTCCTGACTCCTGACTCCTGACTCCTCCCTTTTTATTTATAACTATTCAACCGGACATGATATAATTATGCAACAGAGCCATTAACAATTAATAATTACCTCCTCTTCTTAAAAAGAGGAGGATTGGTTCAGCGGACATGATATAATTGGTCATTGCGACCATAGGAAGCAATCTCAAGCCACCCCTGAGATTGCTTTCCTTACGGAATGCTGCGCAAACCTTCCACCCCGTTCCAGTCGTAATGACTACAACAATATCATCTCTGGTTGAATGGTTATAATTACAGTGCTTTTCAGATGGATAAACCACATCGTCATAATCAAAACTCTGTAGGAGCGTTAACGTTTGCGGAGCATTCCGATAGGAAAGTTGTGCGTAGCTAATGGCCATTCGCCCCTACTGTGGTCTACTTAAATAGTGATACCAACGGACATGATATTATTCATTTAAGTAGCGATAGTGCTACGCACCGCTACGCGATCGCGCAATGTTTGACGAACTGCCATTAAAATTAGTCCTAATTTATTTTTACCTGTACCATCTTTGCCACAACCCCAATAATAATCACTAGGAGAATTCTCTACAATTAACTCATCATCTGTTGACAGTAGAATTTCACGAATATCGGCATGAGTTTCAAATTTTTTCAATACACCTCGTTCCATAATATCATCTTTGACTTTTTCCCAATCTGTTCGCAGTGGATATTTCCTACTGCGCCCCATTTTTGCTGCTTCCGTTCTACTAAACTTACCCAAACTTACCCATGAGTGATTACATGAGCTTTGGAGCTAGCTTCCTGTTTCACTGAAGACCACTGACCGCAGTCTGTGTACGGACGTTGCATGCAACGTCCCTTCTTCTCCACAGGCTTCAAATCGGTGAGAACTGCACCTACTCCCAAACATAGTTTTCTAGGTTAACAGCAGCATTAAAGTCTCTGTCAGCAGTAAATCCACAGTCAGCACAATTATAAGTTCTCTCATGCAAAGGCATTTTCTGTTGATGCCCACAGTTTGAACATATTTGAGAACTTGGATAAAATCTATCAGCTATTATTAGCTCACTGCCATACCACTCACACTTGTATATAAGCTGACGCTTAAACTCATAAAAGCCACAATCTGCTATAGCACTTGCCAGTTTATGATTTTTGAGCATTCCACTTACGTTCAAATCTTCTATCACTATGGTGCTGTGGTTCAAAGCTCGCCCATGTTGTCAGTTTATGTAGTGCATCTGCTCTTATATCAGCTACTGCTTGGTGCGCGTTCCCTTGCGCCGTGCGACGGCGCGGGGTCGCATCCGCTTTTTTGTGAGTCTTGGCTAGTTTTTTTACTGCTTTGGCTTGTGTTTTTGCTACCAGGCTCTTTTTTCTGGACACGCCGTTGATAACGAGTTAGTCGTTTTTTGGCTTGTTTATAGGCTTTGACCTTAGGGTAGGTGGTTCCATCGCTACAAGTTGCTAGGGCATTTATACCTACATCTACACCGATAATAGCCCGTTTTTTAGTCAGAGGTTTGGGCTGACATTCATCATACTTAAAACTAATGTACCACTCACCAGCCCGCTTGGATATTCTCACATTTTTGACTCTGTAAGAGGGTAAGATACAGTAAGTTTTTACTATTCCTATTCTTGGTAGTTTAATATAGTTTCCTTTCAGGATCTTAATACTTCCTTCTAGATAGAAACTATCTTTTTTCCCTTTTTTCTTGAATCTAGGGAATCCACGTCCTTGAATAGTTAAAAAGTTTTTAAATGCCCTGTCTAAGTCTCTTAAAGCTTGCTGGGGGGCACACTTTGATACTTCGTATGAGCTATGGAGGCATAATACTCCCGGCGAGATTTGAACTCACAACCCCTTGCTTGTAAGGCAAATGCTCTACCATTGAGCTACAGGAGTATGAAAGCGAGTGGTGAGACTCGAACTCACTCACTGAGTGTGGCGCACTCAAATGCTACCAATTACATCACACTCGCATATTTCAAAGCGGATAATGGGGGTCGAACTCATACCTAGAGTTTGGAAGACTCAAATGCTAACCTTTACACTACATCCGCAAATTTGGTTGGCTGTGTAGGATTTGAACCTACGCACTTCCGCTTAAGAGGCGGCTGCTCTACCAACTGAGCTAACAACCCTAGTATTAATGGGTCGCCAGAGACTTGAACTCTGAACCTTCCGCTTAAAAGGCGGCTACTCTAACCATTGAGTTAGCGACCCAAAGTTTCAAGGGAGTATAATTAAAAAAATGTTCCTAAACTCTCCCCATTTCAAAGCCTCGACGGGACTTGCACCATCCCAATATCTTATCAAGAGTCTTAATGAGCAACGGACACAAGGTATGTAAACAATAGTTTTACAGGAATTTACTCAATATCTACTCACACAATGGCCATTTTTAAAGTATAACCGTCTATGTTGACTGGTAACATGAGTAAATTTCCCTTTTGTTAAAGGTGGATAGAAAGATAGGTGATGGCAGCGTTGTTAGTTAGTTAGGATGTTTCAAGATATATTATAAATTTATAATATAAAAATACAATATAAATTTCTACACACAAACACATAGTTTATTTAATTGATTTTTTTTTCAAGGCCATTAGAATCTCTCACTCGTAGACAGCTTCCCAGAGCAATTCTGAGTTGCAGTTCCAAGCTTTTTTATCAGATTAATGGGATATCTGAATGCTTTACCAGTTAGCTCATTAATTGCCTGGATAGTGCTTCCTATTATCTTTCCTAATTTAAGCCTTTCTTCATTGCCGTCCAACTTAATCATATCTCCTATTTGCAAGGGAGCTTCAGTTTGTCCATCCTTAATGGCAACACAGTCAATTCTTTTTGCGACAAAAAATTGGTGAGACCGAAACCCTTTAACTATTCTCTCATTATCATCATCTCCTATGCCTACTAGGGTTACTTTTAATTTCTTTCCATCATCAGGTCTTGTCCAAAGGAGCGTAAGCGTCTTTTCTCTCTCAGGTTTATCTGACTGTATCTCGACTTCCTGTCTGGCTAAAGATAGAGACGGCGATCGCTCTTGTCTAAACTTGGATTCGCTTTTCTCGCCTAAGAAATCAGACTTTACTTCTTCAAAAAACTCACAATTATATTTCCGGAATAGTTCTCCGGACTTGCTGTCTAGGCAAGGTTCCAATAAGGGGTAGAGCATGACTTCCCTGATGATTTTGCCTTCATGGTCGGTTTCAGAGTAACAAAGTTTATCCTCTACCCCATATTGCCTTAGCCTGCTACCGTCCTTTAGCCTGACCTGTTTGGGCTTAGATAAGACTAGACCTATTAATCCTAAGACTTTGCCTATGTACTTAACATCGTCTAATTTCCCTCTTTTGGGTAAGTGACGGCACTTTTCAGCTTCTGATATGAATTCCTTAACTTCGGGACTACCTTTGCTCAGGTTTTTGTTACCTTCTATGAGATGAAAAGGTAAAGATTTCAGTTCCGACACTAGAGCGTAAGTTAGGTCAGTATCGTCTATCGTTAAGCCGTGGTTTAGCGTGTAGGCTGTATTTTTATCCCTAAGAAGTGAGTTTAAATCCGGGTTTTCAAACAGATATCTAGTCCATGCCTTTTCCTTCAAACCTGGACTATCAAAAGTAACCGCCTTAATAAACTCCACGCCCCATTCTGTCGAATCCTCTATTCCAGGAAATTGATTCTTGATTCTGTACCTTCTTAGTTCTGCCATTTGTTTAGGAGTCTTTATCTCTCTTCTGTTTGCGTTTTCATACTCCTGTTTATCTAAGTCTTTTGCCTCAAAAATGGCGTGAGATTTCTCTATTTTGATAGCCTCCGATTGCTTCCAAGTTTTCACCTTGTCATCGTCTATTTCTGTAGCTTCCGGTTCAACTACTTCGTACCCTCTAGTCTTAAGCTCATGCTCCAACAAGTCGGCAAAACTATGTTTCTCCAACAGTTTTACCTCTTTACATTCACCTGAATACTTAGAAAAAGGGGATAGCTGCTCTGTGTTTAAGGCATAGTCGAGTTCACGCTTCATTAGACGGCCGATACCTTTATCCTCAACTCCATAACGACATCTAAGTCTTGATGATTGCTCAAGCCTTTCTATTATACGTTTCACCTTTTCTCTAGCTAAATCCTCTTTGCTCTCCCCTGTGTTTCTTGCTCTTATAAGCAAACAAATGTACCGGACAGTTTGCGTCCCTCACCCTGTGCAT
>NZ_JBNHEQ010000332.1:0-1735 GCF_050016015.1 Dapis hubbardiae BLCC-M172 | reverse complement strand
TACTCAAGTTTCCCACTCTTTGTGTACTACATTTTGTCGTGCGGAATGTGGGTTTAATACAAATTTTAGGTAGGGCTATATATGTAGTAATTTATGGTAGAATCAGGGAACAACTTACCTGGGAACAAGGAACATAAAATCCCTACAATTATAAATTTTCAAAGGATAGTATCTACAAGTTACTTTACTTTTTCTAGCAAATATTACTGGTGGTAGAAAATTAACCCAATTTGATAAATCAATGACTAGAGACAAAAGACTGTCTCCCCCTACAATTCATTTATAAAGAAATTAATCCAAGTCGATTATTTCAGAGAGTTGCTATAATTTATGTATCCTTAAGTTCAGAAGTTATTTATGCAGCAAATTATATTAATCACAGTAATTTTTAACTTCATAATCTGGATATATTTATTAATATTTCGTGGTAAATTTTGGCTGGCAGACCAACGACTATTGCCAGTATCAGAAATAGAAATTGAGAATATCGAATATTGGCCGTCAGTTTCCGTGATAATTCCTGCTCGAAATGAAGCAAAGTTATTACGAGTAACACTAAACTCCCTATTAAATCAAGATTACCCAGGGAATTTGACAATAATATTAGTAGACGATCATAGTATAGATAATACATCTATTGTCGCAAGATGCACTGCTCAACAAAGTGAAAATTTTACTAAACTAGAAGTTATTTCAGCAGCAGATTTACCTAGTGGTTGGACTGGAAAATTATGGGCAATTAATCAAGGAATTAACTATGCAAAAAAACAAATTCCAGCCCCTGATTATTTTCTTTTGACTGATGCAGATATTGAACATAGCTCGACAAATATCCGCCAACTTGTTGTCAAAGCAGAACAGAAAAATTTAGCCTTAGTTTCGTTAATGGTGAAACTACAATGTGAAACTTTAGCAGAGGAATTAATGATTCCAGCATTTGTGTTTTTCTTTAAAAAATTATATCCGTTTAGATGGGTAAATAATCCTCAAAAATCTACGGCTGCTGCTGCTGGCGGTTGTATATTAATTCGTCATCAAGTTTTAGATGAAGTTGGCGGAATAGAGGTTATTAAAAATGCTTTAATAGATGATTGTTCTTTAGCTAAAGCAGTTCAACAAAAATCAACAAATAAAAAGATTTGGTTAGGTCTAACTTCAGATACTAAAAGCCGACGTTCTTATCCCGATTTAATGAGTATTTGGAACATGGTAGCTCGTACTGCTTTTACTCAGTTAAATTATTCTCCACTCTTGTTAATAGTAACAGTGATAGGAATGAAATTAGTTTATTTAATTCCCTCATTAGGAATAATTTTGGGAGTAATTTTTGGTTGGTGGAAAGTATTAGCGATCGCTTTATTGGCAAGATTATTAATGTTTTTAGCGTACTTACCTATTGTTAGATTTTATCGACTTTCACCAATATATGCGATGGGTTTACCAACTGTTGCTTTGATGTATACATTAATCACAATAGATTCAGCTTGGCGACACTGGCGAGGGCGAGGCGGTTATTGGAAAGGGCGTGTTTATCAAAGTTAATTTTGAATCAGGCATAAGAAAAGTTTTAACTCACATTCCCCACTTTAAAACGTAGGATTAAAAACTATATAACTATACAATATAATACCATTTCTCAAAAATATTGCTATATTTGATTGGATGGGGTAGGGACGTTGCATAACGGGACTTTAGTGAAAAAATAGTAAAAAAAAGGGTATAATATATATCTGAT
>NZ_JBNHEQ010000331.1:0-5042 GCF_050016015.1 Dapis hubbardiae BLCC-M172 | reverse complement strand
ACTCCCCCGCTCCCCTACTCCCCCTTTCCCAACTCGCCCGCTCCCCCTCTCTTTTTCTGGGGGTTCGGAGGCGGAGATGATATTGGTGTTGTCTGTTAGGTTGATGTTACCTCCTGCTTTGAGGGAAATTTCACCTCCGTCAGCGTCGGCGAAGGTGTAGATGTTGTTGGTCGTGATGTTTCCACTTGGCGCTTCTATGGTAACTTTGCCTCCGTTGCCTCCTCCTGAATAGTTGGCTAGAGTGCCAGCAGATGTGTCTATGTTTCCGGTTTCTGATGTAATGGTAATTTGACCGCCTTGTGTTTGGCCGTGGGAATTTATGGTATCAGTAGTAATATCTGTTTTTGCTTGGAGAGTGACATCTCCAGCATTGCCTCGGTTGGAAAATGATTGAATTGCTTGGGTAGCATTAATCTGTCCTTGTTCGCTGGTAATACTTATGTTACCTCCGTTGGGGGTTTCTGTTGTGTTGTTGGCTTCGGAGGTAATAATTCCTGTAGTAATATTTTCTT
Source organism: Dapis hubbardiae BLCC-M172 (assembly GCF_050016015.1). Classification (NCBI taxonomy): domain Bacteria; kingdom Bacillati; phylum Cyanobacteriota; class Cyanophyceae; order Oscillatoriales; family Microcoleaceae; genus Dapis; species Dapis hubbardiae. The sequence goes on along the minus strand of NZ_JBNHEQ010000331.1, from coordinate 4,530 downwards.
GGGCGGTTATCTCAATATCGCCAGCGTTTCCGGTCTCAGTGCTTTTGGCTGAAATGGTGCTATTTGGGGCGGTCATTTCTCCTGTGTTGATGAAAATGTTTCCTCCGTTGCCTGTACCTGTAGTTTCTGTGATGATTTGACCTTCTAGTTCGAATGTTTGAGTGGGGTTGATGTTGATAGTGCCTCCCTCTCCACTGTCAGATGTAGATGCTGATATGGTCGTGTTTTCGGCTATGGTGAGGTTTTGAGTGTCGATGTTGATAGTGCCAGAGTTTCCTGTGCTTGTTGTTTCTACTGTGATTCTTCCTTCTCCAGTGATGTTTATATTTTCTGGGGCAAATATATTAATGTTACCTCCGTCTCCAGTTGCTTTGGTGCGGGCGGATATAAAGCCGTTTTCGGTGAAAGTAATATTCAGGTTGGGGTCAAATTCACCTAGTTGCTCCCCTACTCCCCTACTCCCCTGCTCCCCTACTCCCCTATAGGGGTTGAGAGTGAGGGTGCCAGCGGGGGATTCACCTGCGGTTTCTGCAAATATTCCGAGTCTACCTGAGATATTTAGATCGCTGGAATTGATGGTAATATTTCCTCCTGCTGCTGTGTTAGTTGCCCCTTCTAATGCTGTGGCACTAATTGAGGCATCATTGCCGATGGTGACTGTGGGGGAATTGATTTCTATGGTTCCGGCGGCTCCAGCACTATTGGTTTCGGCGGAGATGGCTATTCCTTCTGTGAGGGTAAGGTTTTGGGCTTCTATTTTGATTTCACCTGCGTTGCCTGTACCTGTGGTCTCGACTGAGATTTTTCCGTATCCTGCAATATCTATGTTTTCTGGGGCAAATATATTAATGTTACCTCCCTGACCTGTAGATGTCGTGCGGGCAGATATAAAGCCGTTTTCAGTGAAAGTAATATTCAGGTCTGGGTCAAATGCGTTTAGTTGCTCCCCTACTCCCCTATAGGGGTTAAGGGTGAGTGTGCCTGCGTCTGCTGCTCCTGCGGTTTCGGCAAATATTCCCAGTGATCCTGAGATATTAAGGCTGTTGGCGAATATGTTAATGTTGCCTCCTCCTTCTTCGTTGGTCGAGTCGGCGGTGACTGTAGCGCTGATTTGAGCGTTTTCTCCAATGTCTATGGTTTTGGCCTGGATGATGATAGTTCCCGGTTTCCCTGCTCCACTGGTTTCTGTCGTGAGGCTGGTACTTTGGTTTAACTCTAAGGTTTGGGCTTGGATTTCGATGTTACCTGCGTTTCCTTTGCCTTCGGTGTCAGCTTGGAGTTGACTTTCGTTGGTGAGTTGAATGTCTTGAGGAGTTTTGATGGTTATGTCTCCAGCATCTCCATCGTCGCTGGTGATGGCTTTGAGTTGACTGTCGTCTAGGGAAATGGTGCCCAGACTTGTTATCGTGACATCTCCAGCGCGTTCGTCTCCTTTGGTGTCGCTTTCGATAGTAATGTTATTGAGGTTGATATTGCCAGAGCTGTTGATAGATACATTACCTGATTGACCTGATTCACCTACGCCAATTTCTATTATATCTAGAAGTGGGATTTCTACCCTTACTTGTTGACTGGTGATGATAGATAAATCATTAAGTATCAGGTCTCCTTCTTGTTGACTGTTTATGCTCACTTCCCCTGATTTTTGGCTGGAAGATATTGTGAGTATTTCTATGTTACTGAGGTTGTTGGTGATAATGTTAATGTCTCCACCATCTCCGGAGTCGTTTGTTCCTAATGAGAATGTTCTGATTCCTAATTTTTCTACCTCTTCTACCTCTTCTTGTTCTGGAGGGTTAATAAATTCTATGCCCTCTGCCAACAAAGATATGGCTCCCCCATTCCCTGAGTTGCCTTCTTCCGCATAGGAAAACGAATCAAGCGCTCCTGTTGTGATATTGTCTCCTGCTGACACAGAAATGTCTCCCCCATTCCCTGAAATGCCTTTTTTTGAATAGGAAAAGGAATCAAGCGCTCCTGTTGTGATATTGTCTCCTGCTGACACAGAAATGTCTCCCCCATTCCCTGAGTTGCCTTCCGAATCGAACGAAACAAACAAAGAAGAGGAGTCAACCGCTTCTGTTGTGATGTTGCCCCCTGCTGACACAGAAATGTCTCCCCCATTCCCTGAGTTGCCTTCCGACGAAGAAGAGGAATTGAGCGCTCCTGTTGTGATGTTGCCTCCCGCCGAAACAGAGATGTCTCCTCCATCCCCTGAGTTAGCTCCAGAGGAAGACTTGAGCGATTCTGTTATCGTGATATTGCCCCCCGCTGACACAGAAATGACTCCCCCATTGCCTGAGTTAGCTCCAGGATTAACACTAGAATCAACCAATTCAGTAATATCCTCAGCAGTGATAGTAATATCACCCTCAGCAGTGAGAGTAATATTACCCCCATCTCCTTCCTCAACAGTCGCATCAACCTTGTTTGTAGTTTCGATATTGCCTCCAGCAGTGAAAGTAATATCACCCCCATCCCCTTGTCCTAGAACATTAGACTGAACCCTTTCTGTAAAAATATTACCACCGGCAGTGAGAGAAATCTCACCTCCATCCCCATCCCCATCCTCAAGATAGGAATTAATCATTTTTGTAGAAATATTACCCTCACTGCTGAGAGTAATATCGCCCCCCTTCCCATCCCCATCCTCAAGATAGGAATTAATCATTTTTGTAGAGATATCACCACTAATGGCAGCAAGAGTAATATCACCCCCATCCCCTTCCTTAACACTGGCATTAACATCAGTTGTAGAGATATTACCACCACCAGCCTTCAGAGAAATATTGCCCCCATTCCCATCCTCATGCTCAACATTGGACTCAAGTTTTTCTGTAGAGATACCACCCTCAGCAGTGAGAGTAATATTACCCCCATCCCCTTCAACAACACTGAAATTAACCTCATCCTCATTCCCTACACTAGAATTAAGGCTTTGTGTAGAGATATCACCCCCCGCAGTCAGAGAAATCTCACCTCCATCCCCTTTAATAACACTGGAATTAAACTCATCCCCATTCCCTACACTAGAATTAAGACTTTGTGTAGATATATCACCACCAGCAGTCAGAGAAATCTCACCTCCATTCCCATTCCCTTGAACAACACTGGAATTAAGGCTTTGTGTAGATATATCACCACCAGCAGTCAGAGAAATCTCACCTCCATCTCCATTCCCTTGAACAACACTAGAATTAAGGCTTTGTGTAGAGATATCACCCTCGGCAATCAAAGAAATCTCACCTCCATTTCCATCCCCATTCTCTACACTAGCATTAACCTCAGTTGTAGAGATACCACCCTGAGCAGTAATGGTGACATTACCTCCATCTCCATCAATAGATGAAGTATCCAATGAAAATGTATCAATATTACCAGAAAGAGCATTGAGGTTGATATTACCTCCAATTCCTTGATTTGAACTAGAATTAATCAGACCTGTAATAATATTGTTGTTAGCCTTGAGGTCAACTCTTCCCCCATTACCAGTTTCGCTCAAACTGTGGATATTTCCTACACGAAGATTACCATGAGTTGCTTCTATATTAATCGCCCCACCATTTCCTCCACCACTCTGAACAAGAGGAGTACGCAGCAACAGTTGTGTACCTATGGCAGTTCCCCAGGGAGCATTATCACCAGCTCTATATAACCTGCCACTATCTGGGTCGTCAGTATCTTCCACCCTCAAAGTCCAACGTCCATTGGGGTTTTCTCCATTAAATTTTGCTAAACTGCCTTCGGGACTATATGTGCCATCAAACGGAGCATTACCATCTTTAATACTTGTCGAAGCATCATGATCCAGCACAGTATCCTGAAAATTGTCTTCCATACCACCCACACCACCAAACAATTTTACTTCCTTCCCTTCGGGTGATTTCAGATAAACTTCTAGGTCTTCATTCCAAGTATGTGTCGCAGAAAAGCGTACATCTAGATTTTCTATAGTTCCCAAGTCACCATCTACAATAAAAGTAAATGTTGCAGTTCCTTTCGTACCTTCTGCTGGTATCGCTCCCCCCTCTTCCACATCGATCGCCTCCAACAACTCATCACCAGAAAAAACAGGCAACCAAGAAGTATCAATATTTCCCAAAATAATACCAGCACCAGCAATAGTCAAATCTCGCCCATTAGTCTTAATAGTATCTGCTCCATTCTCAAAGGTATTCTGATCGCTCCCATCATCCGCCTCATTATCCAACATCTCTACAACACCAATTCCATCCCCATCTACATCTGCACGAAATTCTATCTCGCCACCCCCTGGTTGAAATTCCAGCACATCATCCTCTATATCCTCAACAGTAATATCATTTGTCGCCTCTAACTTAACATCCGCATCCCCAGAAGTCTCATCAAATTCATCATTTATCTTAATATTAGTAGCAGACAAAGAAACACTTTCCCCACCACCTTTTATTCCACTACCCGTAGCAATAATATCTCCCGTAGCTTCAATATTTATTGAACCACCTACATCATTATTATCAGCAATTTCTGTATTTTCTGTAGAAGAAATCT
>NZ_JBNHEQ010000330.1:4180-11038 GCF_050016015.1 Dapis hubbardiae BLCC-M172 | reverse complement strand
AATAGAAAAGAAATTAAAGAGCTTGTGTACCTCATAAGCTTGAGAAACGCTATATCTATTTACCAAACTCAAAAGTTGAAAAATATAGGAATGCCATGATTATAGTTAGAATTTCTTAAAATATTTTTCCAGCTAATATAATCAATCCTATTTTTTTACATAACATTCAAGTTTTATATCAATACTTTTGATATGATTAACAAACCAGTCTAACAACTTGCTTTTAACCTCAAGAGCAATTATTTTTTCTGACTGATTTTGATTTATACTCTTGGAAATTATTTCAAGATTATTCCTGAATTGAGCATGAGCGCCTTTATTTGTACAAGCTACTGGACATTTATACAGATCCATACATGATTCTTCATATTTAAAATGGTTGTTTACATACATCTCTAGGAAACTGAATATCGACTTGAGTTCCTGTTTTCCCTTGTTTTTTTCTAATCCTTCCATGAGAGCATCCATTTGATCCAGTAACTGTTTATGTTGAAAATCAAGCAAAGGAATACCAATTTTTAAAGATTCACTCCAACTGGATACCATAGCCACCTCTTGTTAATTTAGGATAGTAAATTGAATTTATTTGGCTCATTTATTGTATCAAAAACAAATCTGAGTTTTTAGCAGATACTAAATTTTGTTACTTATTGCAAAAGTCAATAATATCAAAATTTATAAATATTTACACCATACACCTAGTACCTAAATTGTTGACAAAAATTTCGGCGGAAGTTACTAAGTTTTATTACTTGGCTTTGTCTGATTAACTTTTTCTCAATAAATTGAACTAATCTTTACAGGTTTGATTTGATGTCCGATATAATATCGGTAATCAAAACTCAGTTTAGTTGACTTTAATACTAGGCATGAATTTAGATATAGCGTTTCTCAAGTTACTGAGGTACAGTTGTTTTTCTTATTTTCTATTCCCACCGAACCCGAATTACTACTCCCTATCTCCCTTACTCCCCTACCCCCCTACTCCCCTACTCCCCTACTCGCTCAAACCAACGAATTTTGTACCTCACTCTTTTTGGGAATTGCTATACCACACCCCTACCGACTGCCAATTCCTCCACGGACTTGTATACAAAGGCCGAAAAATAATGGTTAATGTGCCGAACATGACATGAAATTAGTCATGTAACCATAACAAAATTATTCAAAAAAACAAAAGATATTTTTCTAGTAATAGTTTTTACTTAAAATTCTACTAAATTTATCCTGATCCGGAAAAAAACCGTTTTAATTGTTGGGGCAGAAGCTATAATAGAATCACCACAGCAATTCTATTTGAATTGCTTTCATCAAGTATGGGCAATGAGGGGAGTACGTCTAGGAGTTTTTCAGCTTTAATGTCAATAATTAACAATTAATTAATAATTCTAGATTGGTGTCCAATCCAAGACAGATAGCTATAAGATAGTATCTTTGTTCCTTTTTTGTTAACTACTACCAATTAAATTTTTACAAATAATTAGTTTAATCTTTTATAGACATTTCTGGAATGGCTGAGTAACAAAAATTAAATATATTTGATATTAGTTTATCAAACTTAAGTTAAATTGAACTGAAATTTAAGATACATGAATTTTTTTTTTCATAGTAGTAAAAATAGGTTAACCTGAAAATATAGCTTGAGAATATATAAAAGAATAGATAAGGTCTAGCAAAAAAGCTATGAATGTTAATCATCAATGCTGAATTATCAAGCATTGTGAGGAGGATAATTATGTCAGAAAAAGTCGCTTCAAATGTCAGGAACATTGCTATTGTCGGTCCCTATTTAAGTGGAAAAACAACACTACTAGAAAGTCTATTATCAACTACTGGAGCAATATCCCGTAAAGGTAGTGTCAAAGATGGTAACACTATTGGCGATGCTAGTACAGAAGCTCGCGATCGCTCCATGACAGTAGAAATAAATGCCGCCAGTACCAATTATGGCGGCATTCATTTTACCTTTTTAGACTGCCCCGGTTCCATAGAATTTGCCCAAGAAACCAATAACGCGCTGATTGGAGCAGGTGCAGCAATAGTTGTGTGTGAACCAGATCCAACCCGTGTTCTTACCCTCGCTCCACTCTTAAAATTTCTTGATGACTGGGAAATTCCCCACATAGTATTCATCAACAAAATGGATCGAGTATCCACGGACGAAAGCGACTGCAAATCTAACTTTGGTGAAGTATTAGCAGCACTCAAAACCATCTCAAACCGCCCCATCGTGCCTCATCAATACCCCATTGCCAAAAATAATGAACTGATTGGATTTATTGACTTAGTAACCGAACAAGCTTATCATTATCATCCAGGAGCGCCATCAGATCCGGTAGAAATTCCTGAATCTTTGAAAGCAGAAGAACACGCTGCCAGAGAAGAAATGCTGGAAGAGTTATCTAATTTTGACGATCATTTATTAGAAGAGTTGGTGGAAAATATCGAACCGCCCCAAGAAGAAATAGTTGCTGACTTAAAAATGGAGTTGGGTGCAGATTTAATTGTACCTGTATTTGTGGGAGTTGCAGAAAAAGATTCTGGTGTGCGTTCTCTCCTAGATGCTTTAGTGCGAGAAACTCCTGCACCAGTAGAAACGGCAAAACGTCGCGGTTTAAAATCAAATTCGGAAACACCTATTGCTCAAGTCTTGAAAACCTATTACACTCCTCAAGGTGGTAAACTCTCTTTAGTTCGGGTATGGCAAGGGGAAATTACTGATGGCATGACTTTAAATGGAGTTCGCATTGGTGGAATGTATCGGTTGATGGGCGAACAAACAAAAACTTTACAGTCAGCTAAAACTGGAGAAATAGTTGCCCTCAGTCGGATGGAAGGTATCCAAACAGGTGACACTTTAACTACAGATGCAGACCTGAAAACTAAGTTGCCTAAAGCAGAAGTATTGCCTCCTGTTTTTGCTATGGCGATCGCTCCTGAAGACCGGAAAGATGAAGTAAAAATGAGCAGCGCTTTAACAAAGTTGCTGGAAGAAGACCCCGCATTAATGTGGGAACAACATGGTGATACTCACGAAGTCATCTTTTGGGGTCAAGGAGAAATTCATCTACAAGTAAGTTTAGACCGTTTGCGCCGGAAATATAATGTTTCGATGAAAACTCACTTACCTCAAGTTCCCTATAAAGAAACTATTCGGAAAAATACTACTTCTCACGGTCGTTATAAACATCAAAGTGGCGGTCATGGTCAGTTTGGGGATGTGTATTTAGATATTCAACCTTTGCCACGGGGGTCAGGTTTTAATTTTAGTGAAACTATTGTGGGTGGAGTAGTACCGAAGCAATATATTCCTGGTGTGGAAACAGGTGTGCGGGAATATCTCGAACATGGTCCGCTTGGTTTTCCGGTGGTAGATGTGTCGGTGACATTGACGAATGGTTCGTATCATTCGGTGGATAGTTCGGAGCAAGCATTCAAGCAAGCAGCACGGGTAGCAATGCAGCAGGGAATGAGTGACTGCCAACCAGTTTTGTTGGAACCTATTGCTTTAGTAGATATTTTTGCACCCACTGAGTTTACCTCAAAAGTTTTGCAGTTAATAAGTATCCGTCGCGGTCAGATATTGGGTTATGAAGGTATGACTGACTGGAAAGCTTGGGATAAGACTTCTGCTTATTTAGCTTTTTCAGAAATGCAAGATTTAATTGTGGAGTTGCGATCGCAAACAATGGGAGTCGGTTGTTTTAATTGGCAGTTCGATCATTTACAAGAAATGCCAGATAAGTTAGCTGAAAAAGTCTTGACAAAGAATAGTAATACGAATGGTAATGGTAATGGTCATCGTTAAACTGTTTCCATAAGTAACTCAATACTAAAATAGCTTGATTATTCAAAATAATTAACCGGACTTAATATTAGTTATAGTCCGGTTAGTTAGTTATTTGAAAAGTCAAATTTAATTGATGCCCTTAGAATTTTTACTGATATAAATAGCAAAGTGCTTTTAGTTTTAAAATAGCTAGATAAAAATATTGCTGTTTCATAAAGAATTTTTCATAATAGATATCAAAAACTTCTGTAAATATAAAAATCTGGTTTTTCTCAGCAATTTTGAGTTAATAAATAGAAAACTTTTGCAAGTATATAGATTGTAAAATTTTGTTTCATTTCCAATAATTAGGGTTGTCCTCAATCCATAAAGGGGTTAGCATACATAATGCTTCATAAATAAGAGGAGTCGGAATTCCGATTAGGAATTAAATCTACGAATTACAATATGTCTAATACTTATACTGTTGAAATCCACCACCAAGGACAAATTCACACCATAGAAGTGCCAGAGGATAGGAAAATTCTAGAAGTTGCTGAGGAGGCTAAACTGGAGTTGCCTAACTCATGCAATGCAGGTGTTTGTACTACTTGTGCAGCTCAGATTATTGGAGAGGGTACTGTAGAGCAAAGTGATGGTATGGGAGTTGGTCCAGAACTCCAAGATGAAGGTTATGTTTTATTATGTGTTGCTTATCCTCGGTCTAATTTAAAGATAGAAACTGGAAAGGAAGATGAGGTTTACACACGTCAATTTCCTTCTGCATAAATAGAAGGAAGGCACGACAATAATTTTTAACACGGATATACGGATAAGAAAAGTGCAGAAAGCTAATCAATAAATATAATATTTATACTTGATTATTCCTTAGTCAGTATCCTTGTTATCTGGAAAAATTTTCTTTTGATTAAACAGTTAAGTATGCTATAGCAATCCTATTTTAGTTGTAATATTTTGGTGGTAGGGGCGTTTCATGTCGCGCAGCGAAACGGCCGTTAGCTTCGCATAACTATCGTTAACGCCCGTACAGGAGTCACGAGTCAGGAGTCAGAATTTTCAAAGCGTTCAGTTTAAATTAGCTATTATAAAACTTATCACAACCTATTTAGGATTGCTATATGTATTTTATGGCTGTTAGCTAAAGATAAGCAAGTATGAACTAATTAATTATATAATTGCTATGAGCAAAAAATAAGGTCTCAAGCTTCTCCTTTTAAGGGGATAAAAAAATAAACTTCAGTATTTTAAGCCTCTGACTTCAGGGGTCGGTACTGATAACTAATAACTGATCAATAATAACTAATAACTGAAATGACTACTCATTTTATTGACGCTGAAATTGACCTGCAAGAATCACCAGCAAAACTCAATCAAGAAATTGAAAAAGAGTTGGAAAAACGCGGAACTCCTCTACGTTGGGCAGTGACAAAAGTAGATACAGAAAAACAAAAAGCTCATGTAGAAGCTGTAGTAATTGAGGAAAAAAATCTAACAACTAATTCCTAATTATTTGTTGAGATTTTTTGATAATACCTCACCCTTAAGGGTGGGGTTTGTAATTGTTACCTATAATCTGGTATTATCTAATAAGTTTTGCTGCTAAAAATTAGTGAATCAAAATTGTTTGGCAACGACTTAACTTACTACTCAAATAGAAATGACTTTAAATTCAAAAGAAAGGAAATTATTTAAGCGTATACCGAGTCATAACTGTCTTGATGGGAAGTAGTAAATGTGATAACTGTATAACCGGATTTTATATTCAGGAGATGAAAAAAATCAAATTCTGTATTTAAAACCATTTGCTTCAGACATTGGTACTGATAACTCATAACTGTTAACGTAGTTCCTCCGCAGGAGGCTAACTTTTAGCGTAGCTCCTCCAACAGGAGGCTAACTGAAATGAAACCTTATACAGTAGTCTTAATTATTCCCACTGGTATCGGTGCATCTATTGGCGGTTATGCTGGTGATGCTTTGCCAGTAGCACGGGCGATCGCTCAAACCTGCGATACTCTGATAACTCACCCTAATGTTCTAAATGGGGCACAACTCTATTGGCCATTACCTAATGCTCTATATGTAGAAGGGTATGCCCTTGACAAATTTGCTCAAGGATGGTACGGATTACAACCAGTACATCAAAACCGAGTAGGTTTAATCCTTGACCAGGCCATTGAGCCAGAATTACAACTGCGCCATTTACAAGCTGCCGATGCTACGAGAGCAACTTTAGGTCTAAATTTGACAGATTACATTGTGACTGACTCCCCATTAGGAGTAGAACTACGACAGTCTGAGTCTGGCGCATCTTGGGGCACAATAGCTAATCCTGATAGCTTGCTACGAGCAGCACATACCCTAATCCACAAAGCAAAGGCAGAGGCGATCGCTGTTGTTGCCAGATTTCCCGATGATGAAGGTAGTACAGCATTACAAGAATATCGTCACGGTCAAGGGGTTGACCCCTTGGCAGGAGCAGAAGCGGTTATTAGTCATTTAATTGTCAAAACTTTTCAAATTCCTTGCGCCCATGCTCCTGCTTTGTTGCCTCTACCCCCAGACCCTAACTTATCACCTCGGTCTGCTGCTGAAGAAATTGGTTATACATTTTTGCCTTGTGTTTTGGTTGGTTTGAGTCGTGCGCCACAGTTAGTGACATTAAAAGAGGGTTTGCCAGTTCCTAATAGTATCTGGGCAGAACAAGTTGATGCGGTAGTTTTACCTGCCACAGCTTTTGGAGGTAGTGCGGTGATGAGTTTCAGTCAAACTAAAGCACAAATTATTGCGGTGAGAGAAAATAAAACCCAGATGGAGGTATCACCTGAAAAGTTAGGTATCAAGACGTTGGAGGTAAATTCATATTTAGAAGCGTTGGGGGTTTTGGTTGCTCATAGGGCAGGTATTAGTCCGGAAGCTTTAAAACCAGAAATATTATCAATTGCCAAAATATAGTAATAGCTATAGCCATAGCAGTTTCTCTTGCTTCATTTCCCCTTTTTTTTATACCAAAATAGTAATAGCTATAGCCATAGCAGTTTCTCTTGCTTCATTTCCCCTTTTTTTTA
>NZ_JBNHEQ010000330.1:0-4080 GCF_050016015.1 Dapis hubbardiae BLCC-M172 | reverse complement strand
TACCAAATACGACTGGATTTGATGTTATATCATCAGGACTTACAGAATAATTAATAATTAATAGTTAATAAGAGGTTGAATGTATCAGGAAATATGAAAAAAGAAGATAGGGAATAGGTATGGAGGGAATAGGGAATAGGGAATAGGCAAAAAAAACAATTATTTGTTATCAGGAACTTCACAACTAACTGATTAAGTATGAATAGTCATACCTCCTCTCTCTGTAGAGTTATATCAATCCCTTGCCTTATTCAAGCTAGTTGATTGAGTTGTGAAACTTTTTTCTTAATACTTATTTGACAAACAGTCTCTAATTAATAATTTCAGAGGGTCTGGCTAGATAAATATAGCGTTTCTCAAGCTTATGAGGTACACCTATCTTTAATTTCTTTTCTATTCCCTATTCCCTCCATACCTATTCCCTCCATACCTGTTCTCTGTTCCCTGTTCCCTGTTCCCTGTTCCCTAAAACAAACGAATTTTGTACCTCACGCTTCTTGGTAATTGCTATACTTGATATATTGCTCCTAAGCACCGTAATAATTATTAATTGTTAATTGTTAATTATTTTAGAAGGTGTAATTAGGGTTTGCTGATTAAATATAAAAGCATTGACAGGAAATAAGGTGCCTTTTTAGGTCTGGAAAAAGTACAAGGTTTTCATTCTAAAGAGCTGCATAAAGTGAGGATTTTTGCTTGATGCGAGGCATAAAAATTAAGGGATAATTCTTGCTCCTGTCTCCTCTAAATTCCCCATTTCTCCTGTCTCCTGTCTCCTGTCTCCTGACTCCTACCCTTACCCATAAGACTTTTTCAGCAAGCCCTAATTATTAATTATTAATTGTTCATTGTTAATTGCTGAAGCAGAGGTACTATATATAGAGTCAAAAAACTATAACGTTATAGTTTTGAACGCTATATACATGGTATTTGCGTAATATCATGTCCGGATGTAATGGTATAAATAAAATATTTGGCGATCGAGAGGATATATTTTAATTTCTCCCCTACTCCCCTACTCCCCTACTCCCCTACTCAAGGGCGTCCGTACAGGAGAAGTAAAAATAACAATAATTAATATTAAATGACCTACAACTAGCAAAAAAAGATTTGATATGTAATTATTAATTAATAAATGGAGTCGTACCCAAGTATAGCATTAATGCCTGGGAATTGGTATAATATAATGTCCTGATAATTAGTGATAAAAAACTTTCTCCTCCTTGTAAATTAAAATTCCCTATTCTTCCCTCCTGACTCCTGACTCTTGACTCCTGACTTGCGCGTATCGCTATAGCATCCTGTACAATATTTAGAGAGATAACCTAAAGTCTATTTGATAGCTGACAAGTGACAGAAAAAATTCCTGAAAACCCGGAAATAGAACCACTAACTCGCATCCAAGTGTTAGTGGCAATGGGAGTAACAGCATTAGTATTACTAGCAATTTCTAGAATCTGCCTCCTATTTGGTGTAAATTTATTGCCTGTAAGTTGGAATCTGACCGCATTGCTCTGGGGAATAGCGATCGCCCTAGGTATTACTGCTGCGAGTGGTTTAGTTTACCGCATCTGGCCAGCCTATCGTCGTAGTGCAGATACATATTTAAAGTTAGTTTTATCTCCCCTGTTATGGCCTGATTTAGTCTGGTTGGGGTTGCTGCCAGGATTAAGTGAAGAATTGTTATTTCGAGGTGTAGTCTTATCTGCGTTGGGATTAGATACAGTGGCATTAGTAGCCTCAAGTGTTTTCTTTGGTGTTTTACATCTAAGTGGTAGGCAACAATGGCCTTATATGATTTGGGCAACAATAGTTGGTTTTGTGTTAGGATACAGCGCTTTGGTAACAGGTAATTTATTGATACCAATTATTGCCCATATTTTGACAAATTTAATTTCTAGTAGTGTTTGGAAGTGGGAACATAATTAACAAAAGAGGGAGTAGGGAGTAGGGAATAGGGAACAGGATATAGGGGAAAATAATTGATAATTATAAGAAATTATTTGTGAACAAAACGGTAGGGGTTTGGTTTCCAAATCCCTGCTTTTAATTTTCCTTGGAGAGTAATATCATGTCCGGTTCAATAGTTATAATTAAAGCTCGTAGAATTGCTCTAGCTGGAACTATAAGATAGGGCTAGAGTAATTCTACAAACAAAAACTTTTTTATCACCAATTATCCAGACATGATATTAATAACTAATAGCTGAAGTTTACTGCTGTTGGAGCAGTATTCCGCAGGAAATGCTGACAATAATAGTAACTTAATTATAGAGGATTAAATAATTTAATATGACAGAATTAGGGTTTGACTTTAGCCACTACTACACATATCAAGAAGTAGTAGATTTTCTACATCAAATGAGAGAAAATAATCCTCATTTAATAGAGTTAAAAGTTATTGGCAAAAGCTACGGCGGACTAGATATTTTCTTAGCTACTCTGACAAATCAAAATACAGGGGAAGCTCTAGAAAAACCTGGATATTGGATTGATGGTAATATTCATGCTATAGAAGTTACAGGTTCGGTGGTTGCTCTATATACTATTTATTATCTACTCAATAATTACGCTACTGAACCTCGAATAACTCATTTATTAGACAACTACACAATTTATATTTTACCTCGAATTGCTGTTGATGGATCAGAAAAATATTTAACAACTCCTCATATTTTGCGATCGAGTATTCGTCATTATCCCTATCCCGAAGAACGCGATGGTCTCCACTGGGAAGACATAAATGGAGATGGGTTAATTTTGCAGATGCGACTCAAAGATAACTGTGGAGCTTGGAAAATTTCCTCAGAAGATCCAAGAATTATGGTGCCTCGCGAACCAGATGAATTTGGAGGTACTTACTACAGTATTTTGCCAGAGGGAATAATCAAAAATTATGACGGTTACGATATTAAAGTCGCCCCTAGTAAGGAAGGAATGGATTTTAATCGTAACTATCCCCACGAATGGCAACCGGAGGGAAAACAAAAAGGTGCTGGAGATTTTCCTCTTTCTGAACCTGAAACTCGCGCTGTAGCAGAATTTTGGCGAGAACATCCTAATATTAACGGTTTCATTAACTATCATACCTTTTCAGGAGTAATTTTACGTTCCTACTGTACTTATCCAGACGAACACTTACCTGTAAAAGATTTGGAAATTTACAAATTGATTGGAGAAAAGGGTACTGAAATTACTGGTTATGAGTGCGTTTCAATCTATCATAACTTCTCGTATCCTAACCGTGAGAAGATTTCTGGTGGAATGATTGACTATTGTTACGATCGCTTCGGTTGGTTTGGTTTTGCCATAGAACTTTGGGATGCACCAACAGCAGCGGGAGTTAAGAAGGATGATTATATTAAGTGGTTACAACGCCATCCTGTTGCGGACGATGTGAAAATGATGCAATGGAATGATGAAAAATTGGGTGGCAGAGGTTTTATTGACTGGGAAACATTTGAACATCCCCAACTCGGTACGGTTGAAATTGGTGGATGGAATTTAAAGGAAGTTTGGTACAACCCACCTGTTGAATATTTACCAAAGTTGTGTGAGGAACAATGTCAGTTTGCTATTGCTCATGCTTTGATGTCACCTCGTTTAGCAGTGAGTCAAACAGTAGTTGAGTATCAGGGTGGCGATATGTATCATCTGGTAGTGCAATTGGAAAATCAAGGATTTTTGCCTACTAATACCAGTGAAAAAGCTTTGGAACAAAAAAGTGTTAAACCGATAGAGGTAATATTAAATTTACCTGATAATGTAACGTTGGTGAGTGGGAAACAAAAACAGGAAATTGAGCATTTGCAGGGGCGATCGAGTGAAGCTTTTAATTTTTTCAGTTTTTTTGCTCAACCTGGAAGTTATCGTTGTCATTTGGAGTGGGTAGTTAAAGGTGTTGCTGGTTGTGAGATTGAGGTTATGGCAAAGGCTGAACGTGCGGGTGTGGTCAAAACTGTGATTACTTTGTCGGAGTAAGTTAAGGTATACACGGTTTTGGGGTGGGTTTATTTAACTAAATGCGAAATATCAAAGCTGTTGGCTAAACCCGCCCCTACATTTTTTTAAATTTGATTAT